>JBOHXF010000333.1:0-15390 GCA_050737455.1 Opitutaceae bacterium
CGATGAAGATGCGCGGCACGGACGCCTGCTTTAACTTCTCCATGAGGGAGGAGCGGATGATCTGGTCTTCGTGAAGGAATTTGGCAAATTCCTTCTTGCGCGCGAACCAGCGTGACTGCCAGTTGCGGCGGATGGCGAGGCGGAAGCCTGTCGGGTTGGTCTTTTGTCCCATGGTGAGAGTTAGTTGGATTTGCCGTCGGAGAGGATGATGCGCAGGTGTGACATGCGCTTGACGCGCGGTTTGGCGGAGCCGCGGGCGCCGGCCTTGAAGCGCTTGAGCACGGGGCCGTTCTCGACCACCGCGCTCTTCACGACGAGGGAGTCGGCGGAGAGGTTGGAATTGTTTTCGGCGTTGGCGATGGCGCTCTTCAGCGTCTTCGCGATGAGCCGGGCGGACTTGCGAGGAATGAGGGTCAGGTACTCGACGGCCTCGGGGGCGGGCCGCCCCTGGATTGTCCGGGCGACCTCGCGCACCTTCTTCGGAGACATGCGCGCATTGCGGGTCAGGGCTTGGATTTCCATGATGGGCGGCTCCGGGCGTTAGATTTCCTTGCGGGTCATGCCGCCGTGCGCCTTGAAGACGCGGGTGGGCGCGAACTCGCCCAGCTTGTGACCGACCATGTTTTCCGTGACGTAGACGGCGACGAAGGCCCTCCCGTTGTGCACATTGAAGGTGTGGCCGACGAAATCCGGGGTGATGGTCGAGCGTCGCGACCAAGTTTGGATGGGTTTCTTCGCCCCCGACTTGTTCGCCCTCTCGATTTTCTCGAAAAGGTGGTAGTCGACGAAGAAGCCTTTCTTTATGGAACGGGCCATGGCGTGAGGCGGAGATTACTTCTTGTTGCGCGGCGGGCGGCCGTTGACGCGGGTGAGAATGAAGCTGCTGGAGATCTTCGTCCGCCGCCGGGTCGGGAAGCCCTTGGCAAGCTGGCCCCAGGGGGAGACGAGCTGCTGGCGTCCGCCGCCGCCCTTGGACTTGCCCTGGCCGCCGCCGTTGGGGTGGTCGACCGGGTTCATCGCCATGCCGCGGACATGGGGCCGGCGCCCGAGCCAGCGGCTCCGGCCCGCTTTGCCGAGAGACTGCTTCATGTGATCCGCGTTGCCGACGATGCCTATGGTCGCGCGGCAGCGCGCATGGACGAGGCGAAGCTCGCCGGAGGTCAGCTTGAGCTGCGCGTAGCCATTTTCCACCGCGACGAGTTCCAGGCTCGCGCCTGCGGAGCGGGCCAGTTGGGCGCCGCGGCCGGGCACAAGCTCGACCGCGTGGACCCGAGTGGCCGGGGGCAGGATCTCCAGCGGGAAATTATTGCCGACGTTGAAGTCGTTCGTCGTAGCCTGGTCCGATGCGAAAAGGGTCGCGCCAACCTTCAAGCCGTCGGGTGCGAGGATGTAGCGCTTCTCGCCGTTCGCGTACGCAACGAGGGCGATGCGGGCCGTGCGGTTGGGATCGTACTCGATCGCCTGGACCCTGGCCGGGATGTCGCGGAGGTCGCGCTTGAAATCGATGATCCGATACCGGCGCTTGTGGCCGCCGCCGCGATGGCGTGAGGTGAGCCGGCCGTAATTGTTGCGGCCGCCCGTCTCGGAGATCGCGACGGACAGGCCGCGCTCGGGACGCTTCTGCGCCAAACCCTCGGTGCGGTTGAGAGCCGTAAACCGGGTGGCGGGAGTGAGGGGGCGGAAGGGCTTGATGGCCATGGTGGAGGGGCTAGACGAGTTCGATCTTGTCGCCGGCCTTCAGGGTCACGATCGCCTTCTTGTAGTCAGAGGTGACGCTCGGACGGCCCTGGCGGCTGCGCTTGTTCTTGCCGCGGCAGTTCTGGACGTTGACCCGGCGCACCGTGACCTTGAAGGCCTGTTCGACCGCTGCGGCGATCGAATGCTTGGTGGAGTCGGTCGACACCTCGAACGTGTACTGGCCGAGTTCGGACGACAGCCGATTGCCCTTCTCGGTCAGGTGGACGGTCCGCAGGATGGAATCGGGGTTCATCAGTTCTTGCCTCCGTTGAGCCGGACCATGATCGCCTCGAGCGCCTTGGTGCTGACGATGATCGCGCGGTACTGGGCGAGATCGACGGTGGTGAGCTTGGCGGCCTCCTGCAGGGCGACCCGCTCGAGATTGCGCGAGGCCCGCCGCGCCTCGGCGGCGAACGGGGCGTCCACGAGGAGCACCTTGCCGGCGGGGGCGATGCGGGCCACGACCTCGTTCACGGTCTTCGTCTTGGCCGGGCTCGGGGCGAACGCATCGATCACGG
The DNA here is from genome assembly GCA_050737455.1 of Opitutaceae bacterium. Lineage (GTDB taxonomy): Bacteria > Verrucomicrobiota > Verrucomicrobiia > Opitutales > Opitutaceae > Palsa-1447. The sequence continues at coordinate 2,256 of JBOHXF010000333.1, forward strand.
ATATTTCGCCGGCGCTCGCCCGGTCGAATAGGGCGCGGCGGAACGCGAGGTCGCGCACCTTGGCGTTCACTTTCTTGGAATAGTCGCGAGGCTTGGGGCCGAAGACCACGCCGCCGCCGCCCCATAGCGGGGAGCGGATCGAACCGGCGCGGGCGCGGCCGCTGCCCTTCTGGCGCCACGGCTTCTTGCCGCCGCCGCGAACCTCGCCGCGGGTCTTGGTCGAATGGGTCCCCTGGCGGCGGTTGGCCTGCGTGGCGACGATGACTTCCTTCACCGCCTGGAGGCCCTTGTCGCCCTCGAATACCGGAAAGCCCTCGAACTCCTGTTCGCGGCTCTGGGTGCCGTCGGCGCTGAAAATCTTGAGTTTCATGTCGGGTGGTCTCCTCCGCTCAATGCTGCTTCTTCCCCTGGCCCTTGATGGCGCTGCGGACGATCACATCGTCGCCGTTCGCGCCCGGGACCGCACCGCTTACCAGGATCAGGTTTTTGTCCGCAATCACCTTGATGACGCGCAGATTCTGGACGGTGCGCCGCTCGTTGCCCATATGTCCGGGCATGCGCTGATTCTTCCACGAGCGACCGGGGGTCTGGCGCATGCCGATCGAACCAATCCTCCGGTGGAACATGGAGCCGTGGGCGGCGGGGCCGCCGGCTGTGCGGAAGCGGCGGACGACGCCCTGAAAGCCCTTGCCCTTGCTGATGCCGATCACGTCGACAAACTGCCCCTCGCTGAAAGCCGTCACGGTGACGACTTCCCCGACCTTATGGACGGGGGCTTCGGCCAGACGGACTTCGCCAAGGACGCGGGGGGCCAGCTCCAGGCCCGCCTTTTTGGCGTGATTCAGTTCGGCCTTGCTCGTGTTCTTGGGCTTCTTGGACGAGAAGCCGAGCTGCACGGCGTGGTATCCGTCTGACTCGATGGTCTTCACCTGGACGACGGAGCAGGGTCCGGCTTCGACCACGGTGACCGGGACCAGGACGTTTTGGGCGTCATAGACCTGAGTCATCCCGAGCTTTTTGCCGAGGAGAGAGGAGATCATGGCTAAGCGGTAGGTGGAGAGGTTCCGTTTAGGGGCCTACATTAGTCGGAGAGGGGGCCAGGCCTCGGATTGCGGTCCACGACCATAATCCGAGGCCTGACCCCTTTGACTATTGTAAATTAAACGTTGATCGTGATGTCGACGCCGGAAGGAAGGTTGAGTTTCTTGAGCTCGTCCACGGTCTGGGCGGTGGGTTCTATGATGTCGATCAGGCGCTTGTGCGTCCGGGTTTCGAACTGCTCCATCGACTTCTTGTCGACGTGCGGGGAGCGGTTAACGGAAAGCTTCTCTATCCGGGTGGGAAGCGGGATGGGGCCCGAGACGCGGGCGCCCGAGCGCTTCGCCGTCTCGACGATGTCCTGGGCCGACTGATCGATGACGCGATAGTCGAAGCCCTGGAGCTTGATGCGGATGCGTTGGCCTTTCATGACGGGGGGAACGGGAGGTTAGGTGCGGGCGGGTCCCTTGGCGTTGGTCTCGACGATCTTCGCAAGCAACGAATTGGGCACCTGCGCGAAGTGGGACGGGGTGACCGAGGCGCTGGCGCGACCCTTGGAAAGCGAGCGGATGTCGGTGACGTAACCGAAAAGCATCTCCAGAGGAACCGTGGCCGCGATGATGCAGGCGCCCGCCTTGTTCTCCATGGCGTTCACCGAGCCGCGGCGGCGGTTGATGTCGCCGATGAGATCGCCCTGATATTCCTCAGGGGTCGTCACCTCGACGCCCATGATGGGCTCGAGGAGGATCGGCTTGGCTTTCTTCATCGCGTCCTTGAAGGCGAAGATGCCCGCCATCTTGAAGGCGAGTTCGGAGGAATCGACCTCGTGGAAGGTGCCGTCGACGATCCGCACGATGACGTCCACGACAGGGAAACCCGCCACGGTGCCGTTGTTGGCGCCCTCAAGAATCCCGTCCGTCGCCGGCTTGATGAATTCCTTTGGAATCGCGCCGCCGACGACCTCGTTGACAACCTCGACGCCCTTGCCCTTCTCGTTGGGCTCCAGCTTGACGATGACGTGGCCGTACTGACCCTTGCCGCCCGACTGGCGGATGAATTTGCCTTCGCCGTCCGCCGTGGCCATGACGGTTTCCCGGTAGGCGATCTGCGGCTTGCCGGCGGTGCACTCCACCTTGAACTCGCGCGTCATCCGGTCGAGGATGATGTCGAGGTGCAATTCGCCCATGCCTGAGAGGATCGTCTGGCCCGTGTCGGTGTCGGTCTTGACCCGGAGGGTCGGATCCTCGGCCACGAGACGCTGGAGGGCGGTCCCCATCTTCTCCTGATCAGCCTTCGAATTGGGCTCGACCGACATCGAGATGACGGGTTCGGGAAACGACGGCGGTTCCAGGCGGATGTCGAAGTCCTCGTCGCAGAGGGTGTCGCCGGTGATGACCTCCCTGACGCCGACCAGGGCGCAGATGTCGCCCGAGTAGGCGGCGTCGATCTCCTCGCGATCCATCGCGCGCATGAGCACGAGGCGGGAGAGGCGCTCGGTGCGGCGGGTGCGGGGATTGTAAAGGGACATGCCCCTCTTGAGGACGCCCGTGTAGACACGGAAGAACACCAGCTTGCCCACGAACGGGTCGGTCCAAAGCTTGAAGGCGAGGCCCGCAAGCTTGCTCTTGTCGTCGACGACGGCGGGGACCTCGGTCCCGTCGTCGTCCTGGCCCTTCATAGGCGGCACGTCGATCGGGCTCGGCAGGTAGTTGACGACGCAGTCGAGCAGGCGCTGCACGCCCTTTCTCTTGAACGCGGATCCGGGGACCACCCCGCAGAAATTGAGGGAGATGGTCGCCTTGCGGATGCCGAACATCAGCTCGTCCGTCGAAACCTCCTCGCCGGCAAGGTACTTGGTGGCGACGACATCGTCGTAATCCGATACGGCCTCGATCAGCTTCTCGCGGAATGATTTCGCCTCGTCGATCAGATCGGCCGGGATCTCGGTCGTGACCGGGTTCAGGCCCAGCGGGTCGTCCTTTTCGGAGGGGAAGATGTACGCCGCCATCTGCACGAGGTCCACGAGGCCCCGGAAGTTGTCCTCGGCGCCGATCGGCAGGAATAGTGCGTGGGCGTTGCCCTTCAGTTTCGTGCGGATGTCGTCGATGGAACGGTGGAAATCCGCCCCAACCCGGTCCATCTTATTGATGAAGGCGATCCGGGGGACGCGATATTTGTTGGCCTGCCGCCAGACCGTTTCGGATTGGGGCTGGACGCCGGCGACTGCGTCGAACACCGCAATCGCCCCGTCGAGGACGCGCAGCGAGCGCTCCACCTCGGCCGTGAAGTCGACGTGTCCCGGGGTGTCGATGATGTTGATCCGCTGCTTGATCCCCTTCCATGGACCGCACGAGGCGTTCCAGGCGCAGGAAATGGCGGCCGCGGTGATGGTGATGCCGCGCTCCCGCTCCTGCTCCATCCAGTCGGTGACCGTCGTTCCGTCATGAACCTCGCCCATCTTGTGGACGGCGCCGGAGTAGAACAGGATGCGCTCGGTCGTGGTTGTCTTGCCTGCGTCGATGTGCGCGGCGATGCCGATGTTGCGGGTCCACTCCAGGGGAAACGGACGCACGGCGGCGTTGACGGGCGACGCTTTCGCCCGGTCGGTGACGACGGAAAGTCTCTTCTCGGATTCGGCCACGGCGGACATTGCTTTTTCTCCCTCTCGCGCGGTTACCAGCGGAAATGCGCAAAGGCCCGGTTGGCCTGCGCCATCTTGTGGGTGTCTTCCTTCTTTTTCACCACCGTGCCGGTATTGTTATAAGCGTCGACGATCTCGGTCGCGAGCGCGTCGCGCAGTGGAACGCCCTTGCGGGAGCCCGCGGCGTCTACGATCCACCGGAGAGCGAGGCTTTCCTGGCGTTCGAAGGAAATTTCCACGGGCACCTGGTAGGTGGCGCCGCCCACGCGACGGCTCTTCACCTCGAGGCGCGGGCGGGCGTTTTCGAGAGCGCCGAGCAGCAGGTCCACCGGATCGCCCTTCTCCAGCTTCTCCGACACCTTCTCGAAGGCGCCATAGACGATGCGCTGGGCGAGGTTCTTCTTGCCCTGCTTCATCACCACGTTCACGAGATGGGCGACCAAGGGGCTCTTGTAGCGGATGTCCGGGGCGGACTCGCGTTTTTCGGCTCGGTGACGGCGGGACATGGAACGGTAGGCTTAGTGGAACGAGGGCGGGGTGCGGCCCGAAATCACTTCTTTTCCTTCGGCCGCTTGACGCCGTATTTGGAGCGACTGCGGCGGCGCTTCTCCACGCCGGTCGCGTCAAGGGTCCCGCGGACGATGTGATAGCGGACGCCCGGCAGATCCTTCACGCGCCCCCCTCGGACCAGCACGATCGAATGCTCCTGAAGATTGTGCCCCTCGTCGGGAATGTATGAAATCACTTCGTTGCCGTTCGTCAGCCGGACCTTCGCGACCTTGCGGATCGCCGAATTCGGCTTCTTCGGCGTCCGGGTCATCACTTGCACGCAGACGCCCCGCCGGAACGGATTGCCTGTCAAAGCCGGAGACTTCGACTTGGCTTTGACCTGGCGGCGGCCTTTGCGCACGAGTTGGCTGATGGTTGGCATGCGGACGGATTGGAAATTGCGGAAAAGGGAAAAATCGTACGCCGCGCGATAGGCGCGGCAAGAAGTTTTTGACGAAAAGTTAGTCCGGCCGCGGATCCCGGTGGTTTTAAGCACCGTTCCCGCGATCTCGGGAGAGCGCCATGCGGCAGTGGTCGCAGGCGCGCGGACGAAGGGAAGAAAGGAAGATAGGATCAAAGATGCAGGGGTCGGAGCAAGAAGAAAGTTTCATGAGGAGTGGGGAGCGAAGGGTCCGGAAAGAGACCGGGCCGGTACGGCGGAGAAGGTCGGGAGGAGGAGGCGATCGCGGCTCGGAGGCACACGAAGCCGGTTGGATCCAATTAACGATCGCCGGCCATGCTCAATCCGGAGAGCCCCTGGCCTCGGGACATTCCCGGATGATGCCCGGCTTTTGGGGCCCACACGCGTTTGGCCGCCCCGGCGCGCCCCAAAAAAACGCCCGGCCTTGAAGGCCGGGCGTTAAAATCTCACGGAGCTAGGCTCGACATGAGATTTTTTGGCGGGAGGGACGCTGAGCATGCGAAGCGCATGGGTGGTTGGCAAGGTATTTTTTTGGGCCTTGTCGGCGGCATTATCGCAAGCAAAGCACTTTTTTGGCTTGGATGCATTGAACCGATAGGTATTCACCAATTTTTATCCCCATACCTCGTGCGAGCAATCCGGCTTTTATGAACGGGGTTCCCGAGCTCCTCATCCTCAAGCTCCTTCGGGATCAGGAGATGTGCAGCTATGAGATCGTGCAGGCGGTTCGATACCCGAGCGACGGCACATTCGCCTTCGGAGAAGGCGTCGCTTATCCGGAGCTGCACGCACTCGAACGCGAAGGCTCCTTGCGGTCGCATCGAAAAACAGCGAACGGGCGAAGCCGCATTTATTACTCGTCCACGCCCTGGGTGCGCGGCGACTCGATGAGCTAAGCGCGACTTGGACCAATTTGGCCGGCGCCGTCCACAAGATGCTGGACACACCCCATGGCGAACTTATGGCGCGAGCTTCGCGAACGTCTGCTGCGAGCCGAGATTGCGCCCCGGCGCGTCCGGCTTTATTTGAGGGAGTTCTCCGATCATTTGGCCGATCTGACCGTGGCGGAGAATCTAGCCGCCGGTCCCGATCCCGCGAAAGCGAAGGCGGCTGCCCTCGCCCGGCTAGGCGGAGTCGACTCACGGGCCGAGGCAATGATACGGCCAAGCACGTTGTGCCGCTGCCGACCGTCGTGTGGCCGGTCGCGCACGCAAATGGGTCCGCTAACTTTATTCTCCTTGATCCCTTTGCGGGCCGGATGAAAGTGTGGAGTGTGGTGCGTGTCCCGTTGCTGCTCGCGCCCCGGAGTATCCCTGCGCGCATCGAAGCGAATTATGCACTGTGTGTTCATGAAAATGAAGGGCTCCGGCCGCTGAATTGAGGACGTTTCTCTCCGTGCGCCCGCTCTGTGCAGCAACGTTTGCCGGCCTCGCCCTTCCACTTCTCGGATGCTTCTCCGGAGGATGCGCCCACTTCAACCCGCAGCCAATTTCACCCGGAGCGACCGCGCAGACCTTCGATGCCCGCTCGCTGGCCGATCCCGGTCTCCAAGTCTTCCTCCGTGCCAATCACGCATTTCGGGGTGATTCGCCGGGCACCTGGAACCTCCGTGCACTCACCTGGGTGGCGTTTTATTACCAACCCGACCTTGAGGAGGCGCGGATGCGATGGAAGGTTGCGCACGCGGGCCAAATCACGGCAGGCGCGAGGCCAAACCCGTCGATCACCCTACAGCCGGCCTACGACAATCAGATCCCCGGCGCCACTCCTTGGGTGTGGACGCCGTCGCTGGATATTCCGATCGAAACGGCCGGCAAACGCGGCTACCGATTGGCGGAAGCCCGGGCGAGCGCCGAGGCGGCCAACTGGAGCCTGGTCGAAGCCGTCTGGCGGGCGCGGGCCAACGTGCGGGACGCGATGCTAAATCTGGAAAGCGCCGATCGGGGCCAAGCGCTGCTCGGACGCCAGGAACAAACCCAGGCGCGGATCGTCCGTCTCCTGCAAGGCCAGCTCAAGGCGGGCAATGTTTCGAGTTACGTGGTCACACAGGCCGAGGTCGCCTTCGAAACGGCGCAGATTGCGCTTCAGGGTGCGCAAAGACAGGCGGCCGATTCCCGGACCCAGCTTGCCGCCGCTCTTGGGCTGCCCCGCCGCGCCCTGAAAGGGATCCCTATCGCATTCCCGGCGCTGGAGCGCATCCCCGAAGGGCTGATCGGAACGGAAGCGCGCCACCAGGCGCTTCATGACCGGCCGGATGTGAGGGGCGCGCTCGCGCGTTACGCAGCCAAGCAGGCGGCCCTCCAGCTCGAAATAGCCAAACAGTATCCCGACATCCATCTCGGCCCGGGGTACTCCTGGAATTCCGGCAGCGTGTCCGACAACATGTGGCAACTCGGCGTCACCCTGACGCTGCCGATCCTGAACCGGAACCAAGGTCCTATCGCCGAAGCGCGTGCCGCCAGGGCGCAGGCGGCGGCGCAGTTCCTCGCTACGCAGGCGACAGCGATCAACGAGGTCGACGGCGCGCTCGCCGGTTACGACTCGGCGCGACAGGAGGCGGCCACGGCCGCCGCCCTGCGCAAGCATCTGCGCCGGTCGTTCGATTCCGTGCTTGCGATGCAAAGGGCCGGCGAGGCCGACGCCCTCGCCGTAGCCAACGCCGAGATCCAGTACGACACGAGCGCGCTGGCCGAGCTAAAGGCCTTGGTCAGGGTGCGCCGAGCGCTGAACGCCCTGGAGGACGCGACCGAAAGCCCGATCGTCCTGTCGGAATCCGCCGTGGCCCGCGCCGAACGGACCCCGACGCCGCCTTTCCCTTCCCATGAGCCGTAAATCCTTCATCGCCGGCTCCGCAATCGTCCTCTGCGGCGCGGTCTTCCTTTTCCTGCTAAAGAGAGCCGGCGGCGGCCCCTCCGACGCCAGTTCCGACCCGGGGCCGACCCTGGTGACCGTCCAAACCGCCAAGATCCAAAGGACCACCCTGCGCGGGTATGTGGACGGCTACGGCTCGGTCGAGCCACGGCCCGCCACAGCCGACGAGGCGCCCGCCGGAGCGCGTGTCGCCTCTCCCGTTTCGGGCACGATCACGCAGGCGCGTGTGACCGAGGGTCAGCGCGTCGACAAGGGCGAGGTGCTGTTTGAGCTGGATTCGCGCGTGGCCAAGGTCGCGGTGGACGCGGCCCAAATCGTCGCCGCCCGCCAAGAGGAACTCTACAAGCAGGGCAATACCTCGCTGAACAGCGTGCAGGATGCCCAGGCGCGGCTTGCCGCCGCCAAGGCGCAGCTCGCGCTGCTGCGCGTCATAGCTCCGCTGACCGGCACTGTGACACGGGTCGGCGTTCGGCCAGGCGAAGCCGTGGACCCCGCGACCGTCCTGGCCGAGGTCATCAACCTGAATCGTCTGGCCGTACAGGCCGATATCCCGGTCGCGGAGGCCGATCCGCTTCGAACCGGACAATCCGTTGAAATCGAGTCGTCCCGGCCGATCGCCGCGACGCTGACCTATATTGGGTCGGCGGTGGACTCCACCATGGGGACAATTCCGGTGGTCGCGTCGATTCCCGCCGGAAGCGGCCTTCGGCCGGGACAGTTCGTGGCAATCCGGATCGCGGTGGCCAAGCACTCGGACGTCCTCGCGGCGCCTGAAGCGAGTGTCGTCACGGACATTTCAGGCAAAAGCGTGATCGCCGTGATCTCGGGCGGCAAGGCGACGGTGCTTCCCGTGAAAACGGGACTTCGTGACCGCGGCTTGGTGGAGGTTTCCGCGCCCGGCCTCAAGCCCGGAGCCATCGTGGCGACCGTCGGGGCCTATGGCTTGCCCGACGGGACCAGGATCCGGGTGGCCAACTGATGAACGCGGGCCGGAGTCCTGCATGAATTCCGAAAGGAAGCCGCTTTTCGGCGACCTCGCGACGCGCTACGCGCTCGCGATCGTGTTCATCGCGGCGGTGCTGTGCCTGGCCGGCGTTTTCGCGGCGCTGAACATGCCTTCGTCGGTCTTTCCCCAGACCAACTTTCCCCGGGTCGTGATCCTGGCGGACAACGGCATCATTCCCGCCGGCCAGATGATGGCCACGGTTACCAGGCCTATCGAGGAGGCGATGAAGGAAATTCCAGGCTGTCTTTCGGTCCGCTCGGCCACGACCCGCGGCTCGGCCCAGATCGATGTCGTTTTCGACTGGCACGTGGACATGGTGCGCTCGGAACTGTACGTCCTGTCGCACCTCGCCGAAATCCGCTCCGAGTTGCCGACGACGGTAACGACCGCCGTCTCGCGGGTCACCTTCTCTGCCTTTCCCATAATCGGCGTCAGCTTGACCAGCTCCACGCGGAACCTGATGAGCCTGTGGGACACAGGCGAGTACACCCTGAAGCCCCGGTTCCTGCAAATCCCCGGGGTCGCAAGCGTCGAAATTGTCGGAGGCCGCACGCCGGAATACCACGTCATCGTCGATCCGCGCCGCCTCCAGGCCGCCGGCCTCGCATTGAGCGATGTGACCGGGGCGTTGAACGCCAACAACGTGCTGTCGCCCGCTGGGATGATCGAGCAGAATTATCACCTCTATCTCACGACCGTCGACGGTCGCGTGCACTCGGCCTCGGGGATCGGCAATCTGGTCGTAGCGGTGCGCAATGGCCACCCCATCCGGATCGCCGATGTGGCCCGGGTTCAGCGCGCGCCCGCGCCCTCTTTCACGGTCGTGACCGCCGAAGGCCACAATGCGGTTCTCCTGAACGTCATGAGCCAGCCGGATGGGAGCACGCTTGATATCGCCAAAGCCCTGAAAGCGCAAATAGCCCGGCTTCGCACCCAGCTCCCGCCGGACATGAGGCTCACGTTCTTCTACGACCAATCCTCGTTCGTGAAGGAGTCGGTTGGAAGCGTCTGGGAGGCCATCGTATTCGGCCTCATCCTCTCGGTCGCGATTCTCTATTGTTTCCTCAAGAACTGGGGGACGGTCTTGACGGCCGTAGTGGCCATTCCCGTGACGGTCCTGATCACGTTCATTTCGATGCGGATGGCCGGCATGAGCTTCAACATGATGACGTTGGGCGGCATCGCGGCGGCCATCGGCCTCGTCATCGACGACGCCATCGTGGTCGTCGAGACCATTTACGCCAAGGTCGCCTCCGGAAGCTCGCGCCATGACGGGATCCGCGAGGGCATCGCCGAGATTCTCCACCCGCTCGTGGCCTCCACGCTGACACCGGTCGTCGTGTTCATCCCGCTCGCGTTCCTCGTCGGCATTGCCGGCGTGTTCTTCCGCGCGCTCGCGATGACCATGGTTGTCTCGCTGTTGACCTCGCTGGCGCTGGCGGTCACCCTCACCCCTTCGCTCGCCGCCTGGTTCGTCCGGAACCGGAAACATCGCACCGGCGCCGCGCCGCTCCGAGAGGCGGAGGGGGGGTTCCTCTTCCGGCGCGCCATCCGGGTATACGAGAGCGGGTTGAGGTCGGCCCTGCGCCACCGGTGGCTCACGATGCTGGCCTGCGCCGTGATCGCCGTGATCGGCGTGGGGGTCTATCGACGGCTGGGATCGAACTTTTTGCCGTCCTTCGATGAGGGCGGATTCGTCATCGACTATAACGCTCCGGCCGGAACAAGCCTCTCCGAAACCTCCCGAATGCTCGACCAAGCCGAGAAGATCATCGGTTCCGATCCCGACGTGGAAGGGTATTCGCGGCGCCTCGGGACGCAGCTCGGGCTCTTCATCACCGAACCGTACAGCGGCGATTTTCTGGTGAAGCTCAAGGCCAGCCGGAAACACACGACCGACGAGGTGATCGACAAGTTTCGGAAAGCCTTCAACGAGCGGCTTCCGGCCATCCGTTGGGATTTTCACGGCATTCTGGGCGATCTGGTGGGAGACCTCGTGCTCGCTCCCGATCCCATCGAGATCAAGCTCTTCTCGCCCGACTTGGCTTGGCTCGAGCGGGAGGCCCCGACCGTTGAACGGAAGATCAAATCCATTCCCGGCGTGGTGGACACCTTCGACGGCCTGACCGAAACCGGACCTTCCATCGTCGTTCGGATCAGGCCCGTGGATGCGGCGCGCTACGGCCTGACGACCGCCGCGATCGGCGACGAAGTAAACACGGCCATGCTGGGACAGGTCGCCTCCCACGTGCAGAAAGGCGATCGCATGGTGAACGTGCGCGTACTCGTCGATTCCACCGACGTAAGCCAAATCGCCTTGCTGCGCGATCTCCCGTTGCGCTCGCCGGACGGCCGGACGGTCCGCCTGAGCCAGGTTGCCAATATTTTCCAGGAGCCGAGCCAGATGGAGATCGACCGCGAGGATCTTCGCCAAAACGTGATCGTAAGCGGCCGCGTCGAAGGCGCCGATCTAGGAGCCACGATGGGCAAGATCAAGGCGATGCTGGCGGCCGACCGCGCGCTGCCGCCCGGTAGCGTGCAGTACGGCGGACTCTACCAGCAGCAGCAGGAATCGTTTCGCAACCTGCTGATCGTGCTCCTCATGGCTTTGCTCCTCGTCTTCACCGTCCTCGTGCTCGAATTTCGATCGTTCTATGCGCCAATCTCGATCGTGTTCGGGGCCGTTCTGGCGCTGGTTGGCTCGGTATTTGCGCTATGGGCGACCGGAACGACGCTCAACATCGTCTCGTTTCTTGGGGCGATCATCGGGGTCGGCCTAGTGGCGAAGAATGGGATTCTCATGCTCGACTTCGTCGATCGTCTTCGGGTGAATGGCCTCAGTTTGGAGGAGGCGCTTGTCCGTTCCGGACACCGCCGGCTCCGCCCTGTGCTCATGACGACGCTCGCCGCCGCTTTGGGTATGCTTCCTTTGGCCGTGGGCGTTGGAACCGGCGCGGACATGCTCCGCCCCCTGGCAATCGCCGTCATCGGCGCCCTTTGCATTTCGGTGCTCCTGTCGCTTCTGGCGACCCCCACTTTATATTATCTCCTGCTCCGCTTTTTCAGCGTTGAGCGTTCATGAACGCATCTTACGCGGGTTCGACCGTGCGCGGATGATTCATCAGCCGAGAACTGCCCCCTCGAAGGTATCCATCGCCGACGACCAGCGCCGCCCGCGGTGGTTTCTGAAGAAATGGGGCCGATCGAGAAGCTCGCCCCCAAGACCAGCCGGCTGAGCGGCACCGGGATCCAACCAACGCCGCGGCTCAGCCGAGCAGCGCCGAGACGTTGCTGCGCCGGCTGCGGCTCACGGGAATCTTCGTTCCGTCGCTCATGAGCAGGATGAACTCCCCGCCGAGCCCGGTGGTCACCTTCCGGATCCGGTCCACATTCACCACAAAGGATCGGTGCACCCGGGAGAATGTGCCCGGGTCGAGCCGCTTCTCGACTTCCAGGAGGGCTTCCCGCACGCGGTGGACCTGCCCGCCCGCCGCGATCTTGACGAAATCCCCCTGCGCCTCGATCCACACGACTTCGGCGGCGTCCACCAGATGATAGTCCGCTCCGATCTTGAAGCCCAGCTTCGCCGGGCGGCCGGGAGGCTCGGCGGGCCGGGGGGAGACCGCGCCGAGCGCATGCTCGAGTAGTCGCCGCAGACGCGCCTGCTCGTCATCCAGCCCGGCGCGCCTGATCCGCGTCCTCGCCCGCTCGACGGCCATCCGAAACCGTTCGTCGTTGAGCGGCTTCAGGAGGTAATCGACAGCCGAAAGCTCGAACGCGCGGATGGCTTCACGGTCGTACGCCGTCACGAAAACGATGGCCGGCCGCTCCTCCGGCTCGAGCTCCTCGATCACCTCGAAGCCGTTGTATCCGGGTATCTGCACATCGAGAAAGACCAGGCCCGGCTTTTCCCGCCGGATCGCCTCGATCGCGGACGGACCGTCGGCGGCCTCGCCCACGACCTGGATGTCGGGCTCGCTTTCGAGCAGGGCCGCGATCGCCTCGCGGGCCAGCGGCTCGTCGTCGACGATAATGGCGCGTAGCGCGTTCATTCGACCGCAACGGCCTCCTCTGCCGTGGTGTCAAACGCCCTCGACCTCCACGGCAGCTCGATCGATACCGTCGTCCCACCGGCCGCCGGCGACTCGATGGTGAAGGAATAATCCTCGCCGTAGAGGGCCTTGAGCCGGCTCCGGGTATTGCTGAGCCCGATCCCCTCGACCGGTTGCCGGCCGTTGCCGAATCCCGGACCGTCGTCGGCGACGGACACCTTCAGCCGCGTTCCCGCCCGGGCCGCCGTCACCCGCACGCACCCGGGAGACAGGCGTCTGGAGATGCCGTGCTTGACCGCGTTTTCCACCAGCGGCTGAAGCAGCAGATTGGGGACCAGTCCGTCCGCCACGTCGGCCGGGGCTTCGACCTCGACCCGCAGCTTGTCGCCGAAGCGCATCCGCTCGACGTTGAGGTAATGCCGGGCGACGGCGAGGTCCTCGTGCAGCGTCACCTCCTGCTTTTCGCCGGCCTCCATCGTGAAGCGGAGCAGTTCGCCGAGCTCCGCGATCATCCGTACGGCGGCGTCGTTCTTTTTCTGGCGCACAAGGCTCGACAC
>JBOHXF010000334.1:0-12755 GCA_050737455.1 Opitutaceae bacterium
GCGCGTGCACCTCGTCGAGGCGGTGGGTGGCGAACAAAATGGTCAAGCCGGCCGAGCGTAGCCGGGCAAGCAGGCCGATGAGCCCCTCCCGGGCGTCCGCGTCCAGGTTCGAGGTAAACTCGTCGAGAAGCAGAACCTCCGGATCGCCCAGAAGCGCCGCCGCGAGCCCCAACCGCTGCCTCATGCCGCCGGAAAGTTCGTCGACCTTCCGATTCGCATTCGACTCCATCCCGACTTCCGAAAGCACGCGCTCCGCCTCGACGGCGGGAAGTCGCCTCACCTGGCGGAAGAACTCCAGCGTGCGACGAACTGTCCAGTCCGGATAGAACCTCAGTTCCTGGGGAACATAGCCAAGAAGCCGGCGCGCCTGCCTCCCATGGCGGGCGACATCCACCTCGCCGATACGAATTGACCCGCTGAACCGCAGGAGGCCCAGCAGGCACTTGATCGTGGTCGACTTTCCAGCCCCATTGCCGCCCCAGAATGCGACCGCCCGGCCGCGCGCAACGCCAAAGCTGACGTCACGCAGCACCAGCCGCCGCCCAAATGACTTGGTGAGCCCCTTCACCGCAACCACCGCCGGTTCCGCGACGCCGCAGCTGCCGCTGGCCTCCTTGCACGCTGCAAACGCGAGTCGTCGGGTTTGGCCCCTGTCGCCCTTTCGGCGCTGCTCGATTTCCGCCACGCCGACAATCGCGCCCATTCCAACGAGCAGCGCGACCGAGAGCGCCAGTAGGTGGCCGGAGGGCGGCGCCGGCAACGGCGCCGCGTGCAGGGCAGGCGGGGCCATGAGGGGATGCCGGTCGGTCAAGACCACCTCGGGCTGAATCAGGGGAAACGCCTTTGCCGCCAGATCGACCGCCTCCTGGGCCGGGCTGGACCGAAACAGCTGGAGCAGGGGGTATTGGTCAGACAAGGAGTCGAACAGATCCCGCACCCGGTACGGCACAGCGCCGGTAATGGCGTCGGCGCCGGGATAGCCCTGATAATCGCTCCAGTAGTTGCCGCGGCCGCCGGCGGAGAATTCGTCTCCCTCCAAAGGACCTCCGCTTGTCTTGTCGACCTGCCGACCATTGTCCATGAACACGTTGTCGTCAAAGGTGTTACCGCGATCGGAAGGGTCTATCATCAACCCCGTATCGTTATACGCGAAGATATTGCGCTCGAAAAGGTTCTTGGCCGTAATCGCCGAAGGGCTGCTGTTCATCCAGATGCCGACTGCGTTGTCCAGGATCCGATTGTCCCGCGCCTGGATGGCATTGATGTTCTTGATCCCCAGCCCGTATCCGCTGACCCCCCGGTTGCCCAGGCACACGTTTCCATCGAATACGACATGCCACGAATACATGAGGAACGCGCCGACGAAGTTGCCCGAAAGCCAGTTGTCGCGGATGTCCAGCCCGTCGTCATACATGAGATGCAATCCGTAGCGGTCCGCGGTGAACCGGTTGCGGGTTACGACATCCTGCCGGGAGAACCAGATGATATTGTCCCGGGCCCCGGTCACGGTGTTGCCTTCGATCCGGCATCCGTTCGAATACCAGAGCCGGATGCCGTCCCCACGGACCGGCAGCGGCAAATCGTAGCCGCTGACATGGTTTCCCAGGATCCGGCTGCCGGGAGCTTGCTTCAGATATATTCCGAACAGCACGTGGTCCAGACGGTTGTCCGCGATCAGAACCCGCGCCGCACTCACCATCACGCCGCAGTCCTCGGACCAGAGGCGGCGCCCCGAATCGCGAATGGCGAAGCCGCGCAGTTCCACGTCCGGAGCCAGGATGCGAACCACGGTCCCCCGGCCGCCGCCGTCGATCACCGCGCCGGGCACGCCGATCAGGCGAACCGGCCGTTCTATCGTGATCGGGCCGCGGTAGACGCCCGCCGGGACGCGCACGATTCCGTGAACCGGTGCGGCGGCCAAGGCGGCGCCGAGATCGAACGCCCGCGCGCCAACCGGCACCGCCAGGACAAGGGCAACGCTCAAGAACCTCACCGAAGTCATTTCCGTTGGCCCCCCCGTGCGTTGGCGGGCTCGGCGTGCCCGCGCAAGGGCTTGTAGGCTTTGCGTTGCAGCCATAGGCCTGCTACGATGAACAGCGTCGCTACCGCGGCCAGCACGAGGCCTTCGCAGGGCCAGGCAACGGTCTCGAACTGGCCGATATGGCCGACGCCCAGCACGTGCGGCACGAACGGCCGGACCGAAAGGTTGAGGGGCGCGTGAGGATCCAAATGGAGCCCGAAATCGGCCAACCAGAATTGGACATCGAAGAGGAAAACGATGGGATAGATCGCGGCCGGGAGCGCGAGCGCCGCCGCCAGGGGGCGGTGGACCCAAACGGCCGCCACGACGAGCAGCGCCATCGCCGCGATCAGGTACACCCCAAATCGCCGCTCCAGCGGCGCCGCGTCTTCCAATGGTTTCATCCCGATGTAGTGGTTAAGGATGTCCACCTCGTTCACGCGGCCACCGAGCCGGTCGACGTACGTCGTTACCGTCAGGCCATCCGGATATTGCGGTGCGTACATGGTGATCCGCCAATATGGCAGGAAGAGCGACGCAAACAGCACGGCGACCGCGGCGCCAAGCAGCCACCCCGGGAGCCGGTAGCGCGCGGCCCGGCGATGGATCGGTTCATCTGCGGAAAGCGGCCGGGCCGCCGCAGGGGCGAAGGTGTTCACGACCGATTCCCTCCTTTGGCTGCCGCCGCAGGCTTGACGATCAGGTAGCCCGCCATCTCCAGGTGGAGGGCGGAGCAGAATTTCGTGCAGTAGAAACTGAAGACCCCAGCTCGGTCGGCCACGAAGTGAATCGTCTCCGCCTGGCCGGGATTGATGGTCAGGTTGATGTTGTATGCGGAGATCGCCAGTCCGTGAGTGGCATTGGGCGTCCGCTCGATATTGGTGACGCGCCAGGTCACTTCGTCTCCCTGCTCGACGCGGACGATTTCTGGCGTGAAGTGGCTGCGGATGATGGTCATCTTCACGGTCACCTGGCGGCCTTGGCGGATCACCCCCTCGTTGCCGGGCGCCGCCGCGTCGGGATCGACGCTCTGGGTCGCGGCGTCCCAGCCGTCCTGCGGATAGACGGTCCAAGGCCGGAGCGCGTCCGCGGCGATGATCTGGGCGTAATGGGTCTCGCCCAGCCCAAGGGGAGTATCGGAAAGGAGCCGCATCCGGTCCCCGCTGATATCGATGAGCTGCAGATTCTCCGGGTAGAGCGGACCAACCGGATTGAACCGGTCAATCGACCATTTGTTCAGGGACAGGAGATATCGGCCGGTCGGATGGGTCGTGTCGCCACCTATGACGGCCAGATGCCCGGGATTGTATTGGACCGGGAGCTTCTGCACGAGCGTCCATGGCTTTACACCGGGATGCAGGGCTGCCGCCGGTCCGCCGATCGACCATTTGGCGATCGCGCTGTCGAGGAAGAGTGTCGTGTAGGCGAATCCCCGGTCGTCGAACTGGGTGTGCAAGGGGCCGAGGCCGACCTCCACCCGCGCCACCACCGTGTCTTCCATCGAGAGCACGGGCACGCCGTAGTCATCGTGATCGGGCGTTCCCTTGGCGATCGCCGCCTGGATTTTCTGGAAACCGTAGACAGTAACATGCGGATCCAGCTTTCCGCTGACGACGATGTATCGGCCGTCGGGAGTCACATCGACCCCATGGGGACTCTTGGTTTCCGGGGTGAAGAAAAGGATATGATCGGCGATAGCCGTCTTGAGCGTGATCATCGGAAAGCCGTTGATCCGCACGAACTTTCCAGCCGCGAACTCCCGGGCCGCCTGGTTCAGGTTTATGATGTGCAGGTAGTCGGTGTCCCGACTGGTCGCTCCCGCCTCGAACGATGGCTCGCCGTTCAGGTCGTCTCCGTGATAGCGGGCCACATTGAATGAATTGCAGAACACCCAACCATGGCTGATCAGCTTCCCCGAGATGGCCAGATCCTGCCAATAAGGGGGCAGTTCGACCGCGAATGACCGGCGGGGATCGATCCGCCCCGATTGACGGTCGAAGCGCCAAAAGGTCATTTCGCCGCGATAGGCCGCATCATAGTCGGCGATGCGGCGGTAGGCGCCGCCCAGCGGAGCGGAGTACTGGCTTGTCTCGATCAGCCAGGTCGTATTGGGGGTCACAAACACCGCGCCGTGGTCGTTGTAGAACAGGGGATTCTTGACGATCTGCTTGGTGGCGAAATCCCGCAGGTCCACCACCGCGATGCGGCCGTTCGCCTTGTCGTTGGCAAACAACCATTGGCCGTCATACGTCCCATTGGTTTCGCTGAGGTTGCAGTGATGGAGGTCGCCCCAACGGATCACCTTCCTCGGACCGAGCTTCGACGCCGGGATGTCGCCTTCCTCCAGAATCTGATTGCCGTCGCCCCCGTATCCCCAACCGGCCATGGAATCAGGGCTGAAAACGGGGATTTCCGTCAGTAGACGCATGGACGGGATGCCATACACCAGCACCTGACCGTTCTGTCCTCCCGATGCGAACATGATGTACGGGTCATGTCGGCCCGGTGGCACGAAGGTACTCAGAGCACGAACGACATCGGCAGGCTCAAGGTGCCGCGCGGCGATGACCGCGGCGGCGGTGTTCGACTCACCGGCATATGAGGCGGCGCTCGTCGATCGCCTTGAGCAGCCGCAGATCATTCCGGCGAATCCTGCGCCCAGCAGGAGAGAAGTCAGATGGCGGGAGATGTTCATTTTTCAAATTGTGTTGTGGAAAGAGCTCGTGACTGTTCCGGAGCCATATAGACGGGACGGGCACGGTTGGTCTTGATGGGCGTCAAGTCACCCAGCGCCGAGAGCCCCGTTGCGTCGGAATTTGGCGCGATTCACACGCTCCTCCGCAATTGACATGGCATCGTTCGGTCGATTGGGCTTCGGCGAATGTACGGGGCGGACCCGGGGGCCGAAGGCGGATATGCCAAAGCCGTTGAAATTTCATGAGGCTCAATCTAACAGGTCGTGCCGGTCCGCGAAATTGGGACCGACCCTTAAACTCACTAAGGAAACGCCTCGCTCGTGCTTGCGATCTCGCTGCTGTGTCGGCGGCTGCCCGCCGCGGGCGGCTCGGGGCGGGACCTTCGGCGATTTCGAGGAGGACCGCCGTGGCGGGCATATGACCGCATTCACCACCGAAGGATGGAACCGTTCCGCCGTTTTTGGCGGCGGGCTGGCGCCAAGGGCGCTCCGCGAGCGCCGGATTCCGGCGAAGGAGCCGCATTTGTGGTCCGGGCAAAATGCGCCGCGTGGACGACAACTCGCCGCTGGCCGATCGGGCGCGGGTGGCAGCCCCGAGTGTCAATCGATCTAAGAGCGCGAGCCTGGTCGCGGTCGCCTGCACACCGGGAGTGCTTGCGAGGACCGATGGAGCCAGGAATCGCTGGAGATAGAAGAAAGGCTGGACGACGTACTGGCGGACTCCGGAACATTGGGAGGAACCGGCTTGCGATCGAACCCGGCGCAGTTAAGCGTAAAGGCGCGCATTCCCTGCGAGGAATTCGTAATTCCGCTGCCGATGAAAACAAAATCCGAAGAGGCCAATGACACTGTTCAGTGCAGACCGTCCCGCCACCAGATCGCATATTTCGCCCACTTGCTTTGGCGAAAGAAAGGGTGCCCGGCGGGACGAGATCCCGAGATATGGCACGAGGCCGAGCGCAAGCTGGCCGAATCCACTCCCCGCCAGGCCCGAACGTGGCGTATCGGCGAAGACGGCGACTCGGACGAATTCCGAAATCGGGTGGAAGAACTGCTATCCGAATACGACGACCGGTCCCAGAGCGAAACCGCGTTGTGACCCGCACGCGGATTCCGGTCGAGCGGCCGTGGCCGCATCGTTCGATTTGACAAGGGATGCGGTTCCCTGGCACATCCGCTTCCATGCGCGTCCACGTCCTTCAGCACGTTGCCTTTGAGGGTCTGGGAACGATGGAACGGTGGCTGCTTGCGCGCGGCCACCGTCTTTCCTGGACCCGACTGCATGCTGGGGAACCGCTGCCGGCCACCGCCGCCGACTTCGATTGGCTGATCGCCATGGGCGGGCCGATGAACGTCTACCAATACCGCGACCATCCGTGGCTTGGGAACGAACGGCGGTTGATCGGCGATGCCGTCGCCGCCGGCCGGCGTGTGCTCGGGGTGTGCATGGGCGCACAGTTGATCGCCGACGCGCTGGGTGGAAAGGTGTTCCAAAACGAAGAGCGCGAGATCGGCTGGTTTCCGGTCCGCGCGGTCCCGGGCGGGGCGGCGTCGCCTTTCCGGTTTCCTGCGGAAACCCGGGCATTTCACTGGCATGGCGACACCTTTTCGCTTCCGACGGGGAGCACCTGGCTGGCCGAGAGCGCCGGCTGCGCCCATCAGGCGTTTGCCGTCGGCACACGGGTGCTCGCGCTGCAATTTCATTTGGAAATGACCGGTGACGAAATCGGCCGCCTCGCGAAGGCCTGCGTGGGGGAACTCGGCGCGGGCCGTTATATCCAGCCCGAGGAGGCGCTGGTCGCCGGTGCGGAAGACATCAACGGGGCGGCCATCCTGTTGGACCAGCTGTTGGCCGCGCTTGAAGCCGGCTGACCGCCGCCCATTCGGGCTGCGCGATCTTTGTCTCCGGCGAGGTTCAATTCCGTCGCGCCCAAGAGCTAAACGGACCGCCGGAGACTCGGTCAGAATACCCCGAAGCGCCGGTTGGCTACGTCCGGATGCGGGGTCGGCGGCCGCGATTCGCCGTTGAACAAGGTCATGGACGGATAAGCCACCTGGACCTCCGGGTGCGCTTCCAGTTCGGCGAGGATGCGATGGCTCAACTGGGCCCCGGCCGCGGGAAACTTCCGGTAGTGCGCCACGTAAAACAGGCTGAAGACGACACCGCTTCCCGCGATGGAGGTGTAGATCTTCGGTTCGTACACGGCGTCTTCCACCCCGTATCGCCTCTCCATCACCGCCGCGGCCCGGTGGGCCTCCGCCATCGCGTCGCGGGTTTCCTCCTCGAGCACCCTCTGCAGCAGGCTCATCGCCTGCGCGAGGGGGGTCGCGTACGTGATGGTGACGTCGAGCTTGCCCCAGACGTAGGGATGACCGTGTGCATAGTTGAAGATCTTCGTCTTGAAGATGACGTTGTTGGGCACGAGGATGGTCCGCCCGGTGGGCTGGTCCACGCCGAGCCAGCCGCCGACCTCCAGCATGACCGTGCGGAGCAGCTGGATGTCGATGACATCGCCGCGGGTGCCGTCGATCTCCAACCGGTCTCCGATCCGGAATTTGCCGCCTCCCATGATGACCATCCACCCGCAAACCGAGGTGCACACGTCCTGCAGGGAGATCACCAGCGCCGCACTGACGATGCCGAGGGTGGCCGCCACCATCGACAGGTCGTCGAACAGGAATGCCGCCATGACCAGCGCCGCCGCCGCGAAGAAGATATAGCGCACGAGGCGGCGAGCCAGAAACAGGCTTTCGCGCTCGTAGAAGACCGGCAGCGCGAGGTAACCGATCGCGAGGTTCAAGACCAGGAGGCCGGCCAGCGCGGTGCCGGGCCAGCGCAGTCGCCGCAGATACGCTTCCTTGAGCGAGGTGAACTGTTCCCGCTGCACCTTGGCCCAGAGGCCGTTCAACTCCTGGCGCGTGCGGACCGCCTGGCGCGTCCGATTGATCGCATCGACTTGCGCCACGGCGAAGGGCAGCCGGTCGAGCAGCGACTCCTTCTGGATGCTCTCGGAGTCCATGAACTGCTCCACCGCGGGATCGCGGTGGAAAAATCCGGTCTGCTTCTCCAGGACCGCCAGCTCCTCGTCGAACTTCGCGAGCTTCTGCCGATCGAGATCGAGCTTCTCCTGCGCGAGCTTGAGCTCCTGTCCCAGGGTGGCGGCGTTCGCGCTCACCTGGCTGCCGGTCTTCTGCTGGTCGCGCAGGCGCTCGTAGGCATCGAACAGGAGCCGCAGATCGGGCCGGGAGCCCACGTTCATCGACTTGAGCTGGCCGCGCATCCGGTCGGCGTCGCGGGCCAGGTCGCCATCCGCCTCCGCCGCCTCGTTCTCCAGGGCCAGGGCTCGCAGCTGTTCGTTCCGGGTGTAGATCTGTTCCTCGAGTTCGGAGACGCGCCGGGCGTCGGGCCGGTTCTCCGACCGCAGGACCGTCAGTTGGGCCGCGAGCGCGTCCCGTGCATCGGACACCTGCCGGCGCTGGTCCGACAGCGCGCGCATTCGCGCCTCCGCTTCGTCCTGCGATTGGTCGACCAGGCGAAGCTTGTCGCGCAGGATATCGGCCGGGTTTTGCGAGCCCGCCTGCTCAAGAGCGCGCTCGCGAAGCTCGATGGCCTGGCCCTCCTGGAGAACGCCGATCTCCTGCTGCATGCGCTGCAGCTTGCCTTCCAGACTCGCCTTCCCCTTCGGGCTCTGGGTGGCCGCGATCACGCGGTCGAGGGCCTGGACCTGCTGCTTGAGCAGCGCGATCCGGTCGTCCTCGTTCTGGGCGCGAACAAGGGTGACCGTCAACGCCGCCGCCGCGAGGATTCCTGCACGCACCGGCCAACGAAGCCTGGACCAGAACCGGATCACCATCCGACACTTGCCAGGGCGCCTACGGGGGACAAGCGCAATTCAGGAGGCCGGATCGGCCGATGCTGGTATCCTATGCGGCGCTGCCTCAGACCTGCTAGATTTGCCGCGTGCCGATTGGCAAAATGCCGATCTCGTGCCAGAAAGAGGCCATGCTCGCCCGGCACCAGATCAACAGATCGCCACTTTAGTGCCAGGCCCGACTCGACTGCCACTGCTGGGCGATAAGAACGCAACTCGTTGATCCATCGCGCATCCCCGGCGACGTCACCTCCGGCGATCTCCATCTCGCGCTCGACGCCTTGCCGTGGCTGGCACGGCCCAGGCCAAGCGCCTGATCGTCATGCGCCCGGCGGACCACGAACGCGAAATCACCAAGGTCGATCACGCGATCGGTCAACTCCTGGATGAACTGCGCCTGCGCTTCTATGCCGGGCATCCTCAAGGTGAGTTCCATCGCGATCGCCGGATCCTCCTGTACGCCCTAACGTGGCCGGCGCACTGGCTCGAACACCGCGGCCTCACCTGTTCGGCCACCCGCTACCGCGCGCTCATTGCCGACCGCTTCGCGGGGATCGCCGCGCACGGCGATCCAGGCCGTTATGGCGCCCATTTTCCGTCCTATTTTTCCCGAGGCGAGAGTCGCCCATCGTCTCGACCCATGGTTCTCGTCTTCACGGACGTTTTAGGAATCTCAAGTAGAAGGCCACGAATACCAAAACAATTCCTATATTCACCATCAACCGCTCCCATATACGATTTCTGAAAAACAGAACATCCGTTGCAACTATGATGGCCGCCATCAGCGCGAAATAGAGTGCCAAAATTGTCTTCACGGTCGTCTTTTGCATCCAAAAAACCCTGGCTGCGAGAAATGGAAGCCCTGTTCACGAGATGAGCAAACCGATTCATATGCACGACACTCGCGCCCCGTGGGCGGTCGACCCTGCCGCCGGGACGGGCGGAGGCCACCGGGATTCCGGTGCTTTCCGGCTTGACCGCCTGCCGGGCCATCCCCGGCCCCCACCCTTGCGTCCTGGCCGGCCAGGAGGGTGGAGACGGCAAAATCCGATATTTGTCAGCCGTGGCGGGGCCAGGGTTAAGCAGGCCTCCCATCCCTCGGCCATCTCAGCCAATTTCCACGCACCGATCGGGTCGGGGGCGGCGTGGCATTCGAGGTGGCTTACCAGCTTGATCGGCCACCCCGGCCAATAGCGTCGACGCCATATGTTCAATGCCCTTTCTCGTCAGCGGTTATTGCGCGAGCCAGGGTTCTTGTCCTTTGCTGCTGTTACTGTAGTTCACGGAGAGCCTGCATTTGAGCAGGAGTGAGTATGTCTGCAGCTCGGCTGACAATATAATCTGTTATTTGCCGTTGAATCGCCGACCCTGTTGTGGGGGAGGAGCGCGACTCCCGCACTGCATCGGCGCTCCGGTGGGCATAATAGTCCATGCCGAGCGAGCCGGGCAAGAAGGCCTGCTGGAGTTCTCCGCGCGTTCCTAAAATCGCAGGCATCCCCTAGGATCGAGCTACGGCGATCACGAGGTTCACGGCCCCGTAGGAGGCGTTGGGGTTGCGTCCGTTAAGCCCGGGGATCGGAATGCCGTTGAAGCTCGCGAACCAGGGCTCGGCCGTGGAGCAGTTGAGGTGGAAGCCGGGGTGATCTCGTATTTGAGCATTTGGGCGCCGCTCCT
The DNA here is from genome assembly GCA_050737455.1 of Opitutaceae bacterium. Lineage (GTDB taxonomy): Bacteria > Verrucomicrobiota > Verrucomicrobiia > Opitutales > Opitutaceae > Palsa-1447. Next base: position 10,262 of record JBOHXF010000334.1, read on the forward strand.
ATCGAGAGCGGATGGCCGACGGTTCTTCGATCTGTGGCTAACCGGTCGCTGAAATAGGGCGACGTTCGACTGCCGCTTCCAGAACTCTCATTGGGAATGGCCGCCGGCTTTCGCATTCATCAATAGTTTACGAATTCGCTCAGTGGTTCGGAGAGCATTTCAGCGGCCTGCTAAGCTGCGGTGAGGATCTTCGTGACGTATTCGTTCAGGCTTTCGTCCTTGGCCAAGGCATTTAGCACCAGCTTTTGGTGCACTTCAGACGGGATCCGGACCACGAACTTGCCGCTGTAGGTCTTGCCCGCCGTGGGGGCCGGCAGCGGCTTGCCATCGGCTTGAAGGTTGGCGATCCACTCCTCGATTGCCTGGCGCAGTTCCAGGACGACCTTGCCCGGATCGTCGCCGTGAACCCCGCCAGAGAACAGGCCAGGGCACCGGCCGATAAAGCACTTATTCTCGCCGGAATATTCGATAACCATCGCATAGTCTTTACCCTTTGCGTCTTTCATCATTTCGTATTTCATCAGATTCCTGTTTCATTTTCCAAGAGATCGCCGCTGCGATCGCGACCTCGATATCATTTTGTTGGTATTTCTTCGCCTCCCCGGAATAAACTGAGACGGTGAGACGCGTGCCACAAGGGTGCTCGTAGTTGCGGTGGGAGCCCCCGCCGCCCCGATCGACATATCCTGCATTGGCGAGGTCCTGGAGCAACCGACGGAGCTTCTTCGGCATAGTATCAATATGATACTAATGGCCCGAATTGTAAACAAAAATAGTGTTGGGGGCCGTCAGGGCGGTAGAGCGCGAGGGAGTACAGCGGGCTCATCAGCGGGTGATTGCCGCAATGGGAACTACAATTCCTCGAATATCGCCAGCGCCGCCGTGACCGTAGACCCGGTGGGGCAGCAGGTTGGGGTCACCCCGGCGAATGCGACCGGTGCGGAGTCCGACGTACACGCTCACGGTGATTGCGGGAGCGGGAGGGACCGCGACGGGGTCGGCTGGTGGGCTGGCGGGAAACGCGACGCCGGCGATTTCCGCGAGTCCGAACGCGGGTTACGCGTTTGTCGATTGGCCCGGCGATCTGCCGGCGGATCCGAACGCGCCTTTGTCCTCTATCGGAGGTTAGGGAGGTTTCCGGGGATGAGTGGGAGTCCAGGTGGGGACGATGAGCCTGCGTTCGCCACCCGAGGGACTACCTCGCCTTTGTTCGGTGATAAACCACCTCGTCGCTTTGCCGACCTCGTATGCTGGCGGTGTTCTCAACGTAGCCCACAATCTGAAAGCCGATCGATTTCAACAACGCCTGCGAGGCAAGATTATCGGAATCGCAATTTGCAGTTACAAGCGCGGCCAGCGAATCGTCGAATATGTATTGAACCACCCGGTCGCATGCCTCTCTCCCAAACCCGTTCCTCCAATATTGCGGGAAGATCACGTATGCCAGTGCAGCCGTGCCGTCGCTAAACACCGTCGCTTGCGCGTAGCCCAAGTAGACTCCGTCATTTCGCTTGATCGCCCAGTTTAGCCACAACTCGTCACAATCCGGTGAGATCCGCCGCTCGAGGTGTGCAAAACGCTGCCTAAGCGCCTCCAAGTCGGATGGGGGTTCATCGGGAATGAACTCATAGATCTCCGGGCGCCGCAGCCCGTCGAAGAGAACATTAGCGTGCTCCCCCATCAGCGGCTCGAGCTGTAAGCGTAGTGTTGCCAACGTTGACAACTGCGGTGGCGTACGGCACATGATTCTAATGAGGCTTCACCTCAGACCCTCCGCCGGAAAACTTGACCTGATCGCAATGAGTTTTGGAATTCGAGGAGTCTAGCAGAGAATCGCATTCAGGCACCACGCGGCGTGTCACCGCAAGCACCGAGCCGAAGAGGTCACTAAGCCGGGCAAAGTAGGTTCAAAATGCCGCCCCGATCGTATTCCATTTTGGGCGAGGGTACCCAAACCGCCAGCCTTTGCGGGTTCTGCGGGTTACCCCAGGATCGGAGCAGTACGCGACCAAAACGGGTTTCCCTTACTGAAGCCCTCCTTCGCCCGTTGGGCTTCAGCGGGCACGTTTCGCATTGCGAAACGTGGTGCCCAAGGGGGGACTCGAACCCCCATGCTGTTAAGGCACAGGCTTCTGAGACCTGCGTGTCTACCAATTCCACCACCTGGGCGCTGTTGGAATTGAACCAAATACCGGTTCGGCGAATGGTACGGCAAGTTAAAATCGGCGGTTGGCGCGGACGAACATTGCCGGTCTACAGGGGTCGATGGAAGGCGGCGCTTCAATGAAAACGAAACGGAAGGTGCCAGGGATCGGTGTCCATCGACAAAGGTCCGGGCGGCTGCGGATCGCGGAGAAGATCCTTGCGCCCGAAGCGCTTGGAGTTCGCGGCGGCCGCGCGGCTGACGAGCTTCAGATGGCCAGGACGGCGATGCGCCAGGCGATGAAGCAGCTCGCGGCGGGCGACTCCGTCGCCGCATATCGCACGATTGAGC
>JBOHXF010000335.1:0-2017 GCA_050737455.1 Opitutaceae bacterium
GTGCGGAATCGGTTCGACCAAAATTGCCGACCAGTTCGTGGCGCCAAACCAGCGGGCGAGCGGGTCTCCCGTCTCGCCGTCATTGGCTCCAATCTGGACCACCATTGCGCAGGGGAACGTTTTCGCAAACAGTGCCAGGAGCCGGTCGCCTTCGATGCGACGGAAAGAATCCCCGCGGCGCACACGAATTTGCGCCAAGATCTCATGGAGACCGGCATTCCACCGGCGCTCAGGCGAATGAACGTGATCACCTCGCCAGTTCCAGAACGCAGCGGCCATGAGCTCCTTGAAACGCCGGAGGCCTTTCAGGGGGGCCGGGGCGTGAGGCAAAGCGATCGTAACGATCCGAGGTTCGCCCCGACGAGAAAAGAGAAATTCAGAGCGTCGTTTTTTACGTCCGAATTCTTCGCGCGTCCCGAAAAGCCGGCGATATGGGGAAAGCGGGGAAAGGCGGCGACGACATCGGGGCGCGGCACGAGCCGCAGCGCCACAGGTTTCGCGGAGAGCAGGCAAATGTCGGCCAGCTCTTGGACGCCTGCAATCCAGCCGCCCAGTTCGCTCTCGTCCTCTCCGGGTAGTTCTACGGGAGTATCGAGGTAAAAGATGAATCCCGCACCTGAGTACATTGATTTTGCCGGCCGATCGGTCCCTCTAGACGGCGACGAACGGAGATTTGAATCAGAAAAGGCGTAAAGCCAAGAGCGATCGGATTTGGCGGAAGTGCCTTTGCACGCCGAGCATCCGGAAAGCCGGCGGGCTCCTGTTTTATCTACGGAGGGCGCGTGCTCCGATTCGACCCTCGCGACCTTCGGAAACCTCACAATTGCGTTTGCGGCTTTTTGACGGTTTCGCGATGAAAATTATCCGATCCGCTTCGAGCCGGCCGTTTATTTCAGTTGCGGATTCATCCCGGCCGGTTGGACTTGACCATTACGCCGACACCGAACGCTCCGCAATGAGCCTTTCCGCACCGCAGCTTTCCCCGACCGAAGGGGCCCCCTTCAAGGTGGCGATCGCCGCCGCGTGCTACAACGGCCGGCTGGTGGACGGCCTTCTGGAGCGGGTGACCGCAGCCCTCGGACGGTCCGGCGTCAAGCCCCGCAACCTCACCGTGGTCCGCGTGCCCGGGTCCAACGAGGTGCCGCTCGCGGTCCGGCTGCTCGCCCGGCGGCGCCCCGACGCGATCATCGCCTTGGGCGTGGTCGTCCGCGGCGACACGATCCACTACGAGCTGATCGCGAGCGCCGTGGCGCACGGCCTGCAGGAGATTTCCCTGGCGACGGAACGGCCGGTGATCAACGGGGTCATCGTGGCCGAGAGCGCCGCCCAGGCCGAGGAGCGTTGCCTCGGCAGGATCGACCGCGGAGCGGAATTCGCCGAAGCCGCGCTCACCATGGCCGCGTTGCGGCGACGCTTCATCCGATGAGCCGAGACCAATACGCCCAGCGCCGGGACGGCCGCGTCGCCGCCATGCAATACCTTTACTCCTGGAGCATCAACGCGCCGGCGAACCTCGCCCAGGACTTGGACGGCTTCTTTCAGGAGAAGGAGCATCCGCGCGCCCACTACGCCTTCGGCGAGGAGGTGATCCAGGGCGCGATCGGGCACGGCGCGGAAATCGACGCTCAGATCCGCGCTTTGGCCCGCAACTGGGAGTTCGAGCGCATCGCCAAAATCGACCTCGCCATCCTGCGTGTCGCCATCTTCGAGATGATGTTCCGCAAGGACATCCCGCCCATCGTCTCGATCAACGAGGCGATCGACCTGTCGAAGGTGTTCTCGAACGCCGACGCGAAGCGTTTCATCAACGGCATTCTCGACCGGCTCAAGGACCAGCTCGGCCGCAACGCCCGGCAGGCCGAGTCCGGCGCCGGATAAGCGCGTGCGGAGCCTGCTCCAGAAATTCAAGGCGGGGCTGGGCAAGACCGTCTCCGCGATCGCCGGCAAGACCCGGGGGATGTTCGGGGGCCGGAAGATCGACGCCGCCTCCCTGGGCGAGTTGGAGGAGGCCCTGTAC
>JBOHXF010000336.1:0-3692 GCA_050737455.1 Opitutaceae bacterium
GGCCTTGGCTGCGCGCAACAGGGCGTCGGCCATATCGCTCGGAGTTGCCGCAACCTCGATGCCGCATTCGCGGAAGACGGCCAGCTTCGCGGCGGCGGTGTCCTCGGCTCCGCCCACGATCGCGCCCGCGTGGCCCATGCGTCGGCCGGCGGGCGCGGTGGCACCCGCGATGAAGCCGGCCACCGGCTTGCGGCAGTGGGCCTTGATCCAGCGCGCCGCTTCCACTTCGGCGTTGCCGCCGATTTCGCCGATCAGGATCATCCCGTGGGTTTCCGGGTCGCGGTCGAACATGCGGATGACGTCCAGGTGCGAAGTGCCGTTGACCGGGTCGCCGCCGATGCCGACACAGGTGCTCTGGCCGACGCCGCGCATCGTGAGCTGGTAGACCGCCTCGTAAGTGAGCGTCCCGGAACGGGACACCACGCCGGCGTGCCCCGGCTTGTGAATGTATCCGGGGGCGATGCCAATCCGGCAGCCGCCCGTGGACTGCGGCCCGGTTCCCGGCGTCACGATCCCCGGGCAATTCGGCCCGACGAGGCGGGTTTTCCGGCCTTCCATGGCGCGCTTCACGCGGACCATGTCCCGGACGGGGATGCCTTCGGTGATGGCGACCGCGAGGTCGAGCTCCGCGTCGACGCATTCCAGGATGGCGTCGCCCGCGAAGGGGGGCGGGACGAAGATAACCGAGACCGCGGCGCCCGTGGCCCGGGCAGCCTCGGCGACCGAGTCGAAGATCGGCACGCTGCGCCCTTGGTGCTCGAATCGCTGGCCGCCCTTGCCGGGCGTGACGCCGGCCGCCACTTGGGTGCCGTAGTCGAGCGAGAGCCGGGCATGCCGGGCGCCGAAGTCGCCGGTGATGCCCTGCACGAGGATCTTGGTCGTGGCAGTGACGAGGATGGCCATGGGAAAGGGTTCAGGCGGCGACGAGCCGGACGATTTTCCGGGCGGCGTCCGCCATCGAGTCGCCGCTCACGATGGGCAGCCCGCTTTGGGCCAGCGTCGCCTTGCCGGCCGCCACATTGTTGCCCTCGAGCCGCACGACGAGCGGCAGCTTGAGGCCGATCTCCCTCACCGCCGCGACGATTCCGGTCGCGATCACGTTGCAATCCATGATGCCGCCGAAGATGTTCACGAAAATCCCGCGCACGTTGGGGTCGTTCAGGATGATCGTGAACGCCGCGCTCACCTGGTCCTTCGAGGCGCCGCCTCCGACGTCGAGAAAGTTGGCGGGGCTGCCGCCGAAGTGCTTGACGATGTCCATGGTGCTCATGGCGAGGCCCGCTCCGTTGACCAGGCAGGCGATGTTGCCGTCGAGCGCGATGTAGTTCAGGCCGTGCCCGGACGCCTCGATCTCCTTGGGGTCCTCCTCGTTGAGGTCCCGCAGGGCGACGATCTCCGGGTGGCGGTAGAGGGCATTGTCGTCGAACGAGACCTTGGCGTCCAGGGCCAGCGCCTCGCTCTCGGATGTCGTGACAAGGGGGTTGATCTCCACCATCGCGGCGTCGGTCTCCCAGAACATCCGATACAGCGCCCGGATAAGCTTTGCCGCGTTCTTCGCCTCCGCGGGGATCAAGCCGAGCCGGCGGGTCAGCTCGCGGACCTGAAAATCCGCGAGACCGTAGGCCGGATCCACCAAGACTTTGAAGATCCTGTCCGGGGTCTCGTGCGCGACCTTTTCGATTTCCACGCCTCCCTCGGTCGAGGCGACGATGACCGGCCGCGAATTTGCCCGATCGAGCAGGATGGCGAGGTAATACTCCTTCTTGATTTCGCTCGCCGCCGTAAAGTAGAGGGTCCGCACCTTGCGGCCGGCCGGCCCGGTCTGGGCGGTCACCAGCGTGTTGCCGAGCATCCGGCCCGCGAGGTCCTTCGCGTCCGCCTTGGTTTTGCAGAACTTCACACCGCCCTTGAAGCCGTCGGTGAAGACGCCCTTTCCCCGCCCGCCGGCATGGATCTGGGATTTCACCATCGTCGGCCCTTCTGGAAGCAGCGCCAAGGCGGCCGCCACTTCGTCCGGCGAGGCGGCGGGGGCGCCCTTCGGCACGGGCACGCCGTATTTTTCGAACAGGGCTTTCGCTTGATACTCGTGGATGTTCATGAAAGTGGGAAAGACGATCCGCCCGGCGCTCAGGCGCCCGGCGCCAGGCTCGGCAACTTCCGGCCGAGAAACTCGCGCTGGAGTTCCGTCAGCTGGCGCAGGCCCGTCTGGGCGAGCGCCAGCAGGCTCTGAAGCTGATCGTGCGAGAAGGTCGACTCCTCGCCGGTTCCCTGCACCTCCACGAACCGGCCGGCGCCGGTCATGACGACGTTGAAGTCGACCTCCGCGTCCTTGTCCTCGACGTACGCGAGATCGAGCAGTTCGCGGCCGCCGAACACGCCCACGCTGACTGCCGCGACCGAGTCGGATAGGGGGTTTTCCGCGATCCGGCCCTCCCGGATCAGCTTTTCCACGGCCAGGCGCGCCGCGACGTAGGCACCGGTGATCGCCGCGGTCCGCGTGCCGCCGTCGGCCTGGAGGACGTCGCAGTCGAGCCAGAGGGTGTTCGTTCCGAGCCGGAGCAGATCGACGACCGCCCGGAGCGAGCGGCCGATGAGCCGCTGGATCTCGATAGTGCGGCCGTCCACCTTGCCACGGCTGCTGTCCCGGGACTTCCGATCCAGGGTCGAATAGGGCAGCATGGAATATTCGGCGGTGAGCCAGCCGCCCTTCACGCCCTGCTGTTTCATCCACACGGGGACGCTCGGTTCGACCGTCGCCGAGCAGATGACCTGGGTGTCGCCGAAGCGCACCAGGACCGAGCCGGTGGCGTGGGGCGCGATGCCGGATTGGAAACTGACGGGACGGAGTTGGCCGGGAGTCCGGCCGTCGGCGCGCGGGAGCGACGAGAGCATCCGAACACCAGACGCTACTCCGGGATTCCGGGCAAGCGCTCTTCTCGTTCGATCGGCTTGATTTGGGTGGCGGGGTCGGCCCCCCCTTCTGACATCGAGGCGATCAGCCGGTCGTTGAAGTCGCGGGCGGGGTCGTGCCCGATTCGCTTGAGGGCCTGCGTGAGGGCGGCGACCTCAACCAGTCGCGCGATATCGCGGCCCGGGCGGACGTAGAGCTCGATGTGCTGAACCTTGAGCGAGAGGATTTCGTAGAAGTGCTCTTCGAGGCCGGTGCGCTCCTCGACGACCTCCGGGGTCCACTCCCGGAGCGAGATCACGAGGTCGATGCGCTTTTCCAGCCGGATGGATTTCACGCCGAACATTTCGCCGATGTTGATGATGCCGATTCCGCGGCACTCCATGTACCCGCGGTTGAGCGGCCGGCTCGACGCCATCAGTTCGCGTTCGTCGAGGAGCTTGATGACAGTGAGGTCGTCGGAGACGAGCGAGTGCCCGCGTTCGATGAGCGCCAGGGCGCACTCGCTTTTGCCCACGCCGGAATTGCCCCGAAGCAACACGCCGACTCCCTTGATGTCGAGCGTGGTGGCATGCTCGATGACGCTGGGAGCGAACTCGTTGTCGATGCAGAGGGTCGCAAGGTTCACGAAGTTCATCGTGATGAGCGGCGTCCGAAAGATGGGCAGCCGCATCTCCTCGGAGACGGCCAGCATTGGGTGCGTGGGGTTGAAGTTGCGGGTCAGCACCAGGCAGGGAACCGCGCGCTTGGCCATTTCCTGGAAGATCGCCGCTTGGTCGTGAGG
>JBOHXF010000337.1:0-12988 GCA_050737455.1 Opitutaceae bacterium
GTGGTGGAGACGGCCGACGCGCTGCTGGTCTGCCACCGGGACCGGGCGCAGGAGATCAAACGCCTCCAGCCGCTGCTGCCGAAGGAGGTGCGTTGAGATGCCGGCGGCCCCGTCGACGTCGACCGCGCGGGCGCTGGATTGCCGGGGCCGGCCGCTTCCGCTCGGAACGGGCACCCAGATCGTCGGCATCCTCAACGCTACGCCAGACTCGTTCTTCGACGGCGGCCGCTGGCTCGCGCCCGAGCGGGCGGCGGAGCGGGCCGAGCGCATGGCTGCGGAAGGCGCGGCTGCGGTCGACCTGGGAGGCCAGTCGACACGCCCGGGCTACGAGGAGATTTCCGAACGGGAGGAAATTGCCCGGACCGTGCCGGTCCTGGAGCGGATCGTGCCCGCGCTGAGCGTTCCAATCTCGATCGACGCCTACCGGCCGGAGGTGGCGCGGGCGGCGCTCCGGGCGGGGGCGCATTGGGTCAACGATGTCCGGGGTTTCCAGGGACGCCCGGCGATGGCGGAACTTGTCGCGGAATACGGATGCCCGGCGGTGCTGATGCATTGGGAGCCGTCATTCCCCGAGGAGCGCGGGGACGTGATGGACGGCCTGGCGCGGTATTTCGAGCGCTCGCTCGAACGGGCGGCCGCCGCCGGCATCCCGGCGGAGAGGATCGTCCTCGATCCGGGGATTGGATTTTTCAAGACGTCGGCCCAGCAACTCGAGATCCTCCGGCGCCTGCCCGAATTGAAGCGGATGGGCTGTCCCATTCTCCTGGGCGTTTCCCGGAAATCGATCGTCGGGCATGTGCTCGGCGGCGGCCCGGAGGACCGGCTCGAAGGCACGCTTGCGACAACGGTGCTCGCGGTCCGCCAGGGCGTGGACTTCATCCGGGTCCACGACGTCCGGGAGAACGCGCTGGCGGCGAGGATGGCCGCCGCGATCCTGCGCGGGCCATGACGGCCGCGCCCCTTTCACCCATGAACGGACGAATCGTGCTCAAGAACATGGCGTTTTACGGCTACCACGGCCATCACCCCGGCGAGACGGCGCAGGGTCAGCGTTTCTTCGTCGATGCGACGCTGACCTTGGACCTCGGCGAGGCGATGGCGACCGACGAGCTTGGCGCGACGGTCGACTACGGCCGGGTGTACGCGGTGTGCCGGGAGATCGTCGAACGCGAGAAGGTGAAGCTCCTGGAGACCTTGTGCCATCGGCTGATGACGGCGATCCTCGAGGCCAGCCCGCAAGTCCGGCGGGTGGAGGTGACGGTCAAAAAGCCGTCCGCTCCGATCCCGGGCGTCCTCGATTATGTCGCGGTCGAAGCGTGCCTTGAGCGCCCCGGCGCGAAATGAAGCTTACCTCGCGTTCGGGAGCAACCTGGGCGAACGCGAGGGACACCTAAGGGCCGCGTTGGCCGAATTGAGGCTCCGGGCGGGTGCTGAAATCTTCGCGGTCTCGTCGCTTTACGCGACCGAGCCGGTCGGCCTCGCCGGCCCGGCGCCGAGATTCCTCAACGCAGTGGCCGGCCTGCGGACCGCCCTCTCCCCCGAAGCGCTGCTCGACGCCTGCCTCGCGATCGAGGCCGCGCACGGCCGCCTGCGCCCCTCGAATGGCCGCCCCGCCTCGCGCACCCTGGACATCGACCTCCTGGATTACGCCGGCACGGTACGGTCCACCCCCCGCCTGGTCCTGCCTCATCCCCGCCTCACGGAGCGTGCGTTCGTCCTGCTTCCCTTGGCGGAGATCGCCCCCAACCTCCGGATCTCGGGCAAAACGGCTGCGGAATGGGCGTCGCGCGCCGACGCGGCGGGCGTGACGCGGCTCAGTCGTCGCTCGACGGCCGCATGGTGAATTGGATTTTGGCCGCGATGTCGAACAATTGGTCCCGCAGCAGCCGGTCTTCCTGCTTGCTGGTCAGCGTGTAGGCGCTGCCTTCGGTCACGCGTTGCCCGAGCTCGGAGCTGATCACGAAAATATAACCGTTCTTCACGAAGAGCATGTTGCCCCGCTTCGCGACGGGCGGCGTGGTTTCGGGGGCGAGGCGCAGGGCGGGGTCGTCGAACATCGAGCCGCCCGGCAGGAGCACGAACGCGATGAACGTGCCGCCGAACGCGCCCGGATTGAAGATCGCGTCCGGCTCGCAGGTCGCCTTTGGATTGGAGCGGAGGAACTGGGCCCAGACCAGCCGGCGGAAATAATCCTGCAGGTACCGCTTCGGCCCGTCGGACTGGAGCCTCCATTTTTCCGTCATGTCCTGGGGGATCGCGGCGATGCTGATGTGCGTGAAATCGTCGTGAAAGGTCGCCACGTCGGGCGTGTCGGAGATCATTCCGCCAAAGGCAGGGACGATCGGAAGCGCGATCCGGTAGGCTCCGTTCGGCGCGAAATAGTAGCCGTTCTGGACTCGGCCGAGAATCGCCGTCGGCGCCAATTCCTGGCCCATGACGGCGGCGGCGGCGCCCAGCAGAAGGGAAATGGCAATGGAGCAGCGGCGAAACATCGAAATGAAGCGAATGATCAAAGCGGGGCGGAAGACGGTTTTCAAGCCGGACCTGCGGCTCGCAGGTGCGCGACCAAGGCGATCCACAGCGGCACGGGAATCGCCTCCGCGCGCGTTTGCGGTGAGAACCCCGCGGAACCCAATTGTTCCAGCCAGACTCCGCCGTCCCGAGGAAGGCGGCCGCGCAGGAGCGCGCCGATCTGCTTGCGCCGCTGCCCGAAGCAGGCGCGGATGAGCGCCTTCGCCTCCGGCGGAAAGGCCGTCGCCGCGATTTTGCGGGTCGCCGCGAAAAGCTCGGAATCGACCTCAGGGCGGGGATGAAAGCAGGCGGGCGAGACCGGGTGGCGCCGGCCGACGTCGTACCCGGCCTGGAAAAAGATCGAAATCGCCCCGAAGTCCTTGCCGCCCGGAGACGCCGTGTAGCGCCGGACGGCTTCCCGCTGCAGCATCAGGACGAGCCGTTCGGGCCGGGGGCCGGCCAGGACCGCGTCGAGCCATGGGGTCGAAATCGCATAGGGCAGGTTGGCCACGATCTTGAACGGGCCATCCCCGCTGGCCGGGTATCCGGCCAGCGGCATGTCCACGGCGTCGCCGCCGACGAGATGCAGCCGACCGGCGGAGGAGGCCGCGAGTGTCGTCCGAAGATGGGCCAGAAGGACCGGGTCGCGTTCGACCGCCCAGACCTCTGCGCCAGCTTCGAGGAGCGCCGATGTCAGCGTGCCCAGGCCGGGGCCGATTTCGATGACCGGCTCGCCGGGCTCGATTTCCGCCAGTTCGACCGACCGGCGGACGATGTTGCCATCGACCAGGAAATTCTGCCCCAGAGCCCGCCGGGGCCGATGGCGCAGCGCCTCCAGGAGCGCACGGGTGGCGGACGGGGAAAGCGGCATGGCGCCGGGTTGGGGGCCTATGCGGAGCGGAATTCCGCCACCAGCGTTCGCGGGGCGGCGGCCTTCATGAGCGCCTCGCCGACCAGCACCGCGTTCGCGCCGGCCTTCCGCATTCGGCCGGCGTCGGAACCGGTGAAAATGCCGCTTTCGGCGACGGCGACCCGGTCCTTCGGGATCTGCGGAATGAGCCGCTCGCCGATCGTGAGGTCGGTGCGGAAGACCGCCAGATCCCTGTTGTTGACCCCGATGACGGTGGCTCCGTGGCGGACGGCCCGCTCCAGTTCCGCCGCGTCGTGGACTTCGAACAGGGCGTCGAGTCCGGCGGCCTGAGCGGCGCCGAACAGCACGCGGATCTCCTCGTCCGGAAGGTCGCGGACGATGAGGAGGACCGCCGAAGCTCCCGCTTCGCGGGCCTGCCTCACCTGGACCGGATGTACGAAGAAGTCCTTCCGAAGGCAGGGGCGCGCCGGCGGCTCGGCGCGGAGGCGCTCGACGGCGTCCCGCAGGTCGGCCAAATCGCCTCCAAAGTAGCGGGCGTCGGTCAGCACCGACAGGGCGTCGACATCGGCGGCTCGGTACCGTGCGGCTTCGGTGGCGGCGGAGGCCGCAGACCGGATCTCGCCCGCCGAAGGCGAGCGGCGTTTGATTTCGCCGATGACCGCAAGCCGGCCGTCCGAGCGGCGGAGGGCGCCGGCGAACGACGGCGGCCGGGGCAGGGCCGCGTCGAGACGGGAAAGGTCGGCCTCCGTGGCGGGAACCGAGGCCGCCAGAGCGGCGACCTCGCGCCTTTTCCACGCCATGATCTCGGAGAGCTTGTCGGACACGGCTGCGTTCCATAACGGTTGTGCGCATGAGCGCAATCGACGATTTGCTGGAGACCATGGCCCGGCTGAGATCCAAGGAGGGATGCCCCTGGGACAAGGAGCAGACCCACGGGACGCTCGCCCGGTGCCTCATCGACGAATGCAGCGAACTGCTCGAAACCATCGATCAGCTCGACATGGACCACATGCGGGAAGAATTGGGCGACATCCTGATCCAGGTGGTCTTCCATGCCCGGCTCGCCCAGGAGGGCGGATATTTCGATTTCGAGGACATTGCGCGTGAGATCAACGAGAAGCTGATCCGGCGGCACCCCCATGTGTTTGGGGAGGGCCGCCTTGGCACGTCGGAGCAAGTCCTTGTGGAGTGGGAGCGGATCAAGGCCGGCGAGCGCGCGGCCCGCGGACTGCCGGAAAAGCAGGAGCTGTTCAAGGCCCTGCCGCCGCGGCTGCCCGCGCTCATGTACGCCGAGGCCGTGTGGAAGCAGATCCGCAAGCAGGGGCTGCCGGCGGACGGTGAGGTGGACGCCGACGAGGTGGCCGGCCTCGCGCGCGAACTGACCGACCATGATCTGGGGCGGCGGCTGTTCCTGCTCGCCGCGGCGGCCAGGGAGCGGGGGCTCGATCCCGAGGGGGCGCTGCGGCGCCGCGCGGACGAGGTGAAACGGGCGGTGGAGGCGAACGTCGCGAAAGCGTCGGCGTCTCCCCGGACCTGACCGTCGGGATCCGCCCTTTTTGCTTTGAAGGGACCGCCCGCGCAGGTCCATCTGTCTGCCATGCCCAGCGGCAGCTCCATCGTGGACGCGGCGATTCCGGCGAAAGTCCTAGCGGACTGGTGGGAGCCGTTCGCCGAGCATCTCGCGTTCGAGCGCCGCTGCTCGCCGTACACGGTCCGCAACTACCGGCAGGCGTTCGCGGAGTTGTACCGGTGGCTGGCGGGAGCCGGACACTGGGCGGGCGGGCCGGCGCGGCTCGCACCCCGCGAGGCGCGGGATTTCATCATCGAAACGCAGCGGCGGATGGACCGGCGCACCCTGCACAATCGCGTCTCGGGCCTTCGGACCTTTTGGCGATATTGGCAGAAGGCCGGACGGCTTCCGCGAAGTCCCTTCGCGGGCGCGGCCCTGCCGCGGCTCGAAAGGCGCTTGCCCAAGTTTCTCACGGAGGAGCAGGTGGGTCGGCTGCTGGACGGACCCGCGAAGCTGGAGGCGACGGGCGCCGCCGGCGCCTTCACTGCGGCCCGGGATCGGCTCGTCCTGGAATTGCTCTACGGCGGAGGCCTGCGGGTGAGCGAACTGGTTGGGCTGGACTACGGGCACGTCGATCCGGCCGGTGGGACCGCTCGGGTGCTCGGCAAGGGTCGGAAGGAGCGCCTGTGTCCGCTGGGCCGGGTCGCGGTCGCGGTGTTGAAGGATTTCCGGGACCGATTCGCGGGGGCGGCAGTCGGGCCGGCCGACCCGGTCCTGGTCACCTTTTTGGCGGGCTCCGCGTCCGTCCCGCGGCGCGGGTCATTGGCCGGCGCCGCGCACGCCGGAAACGAGCGTGAAGCCTCGGCCCGGGGCGGCGCAGCGCGCTCCGGTCCGAGGCGGATCAGCGTCCGAACCGTCCAGCGCATCGTAAAACGCTATCTGGCGCTGGCCGGCCTTCCGCTCGACCTCTCCCCGCACAAGATCCGCCACGCGTACGCCACACATCTGCTGAACGCCGGAGCCGACCTCCGGCTCGTGCAGGAGCTCCTGGGGCACGCGCGGCTGGCCACGACGCAGGTGTACACCCACGTGAGCGTGGCGCGGCTCCGCGAGGTTTACGCGAAGGCGCACCCTAGGGCGTGATCTGCTCGATCTTGACCTCGAGCGGGCGCCCGGGCAGGCAATCGGCCCTGAGCATCACGAACCGGTCGCGGTGCCGGTCGTAGGTCGGCCACAGCGCGGTCCGGTCGGTCTCCGGAATCGGGAGCCGGTCGATGGCCTCCCGGCTGAAGAAGCCGAACCTGCCCTCGCGCATGTCGGGCGGGAGCGCGGTTAGGCGCCGCCGGCTGACAAACAGAAACAGGAGCCAATGCGACTGGCCTTCGTAGGCCTTCTCGGCGATGACGCCGAACAGATGCAGGTCGGATGGCGCCAGCTCGACGCCGGTCTCCTCGCGGGCCTCGCGCACGGCGCATTCGAACGGCGATTCGCCGATGGCCATCTCCAGCTTGCCGCCGACCGGGCTCCAGACCCCCAGGTTCGGCGGCTTCGCGCGCAGCAACAGAAGCTGCTCGCCGGTCTCATTCTGGAAGAAAACGAGGACGGCGATCTTGTAGGGGAGGGCGGAAGCGTCGGCGGGACCTGCCATGATCGGAGAAACAAGGGATGGACGGCGACGATGGACTAAAATCGGGGGCGGAGGAAAGTCTGTTCCCGGATTTTCCTCCGGGCGGAGCGCTGGGCGCGCGCGGCGAGAGCGCGGCCGCCGCCTATCTGCGATCGCAAAAGGGCTATCGGATCGCCGCGCTCAATTGGCGGAACCCGGACGACATGCGAGAGGAAATCGACCTTGTGGCCTGGGATGGCCCGGCGCTGGTGTTCGTGGAGGTGAAGACGAGGGCGGACGGAGCCCGGGTGCCGGGATACTACGCGGTGGACGCATCGAAGCGGGCCGTACTGCGCCGGAGCGCGCGCAGCTATCTACGGGGGTTGAGGGCCGCGCGGGGCGAGCGTCCGCGGACCTTTCGCTTCGACGTGATCGAGATCGAACACCGCACCGGCGAGCCCGCCGCGCGGCTCCGGCACTTCCGGAACATCCCGTTGTTCTTGCGTTACGAGCGCGCCTAGCGAAACGTTGGTGCCGATTCCCATGGCCGAGACCCCACGTCATCCCTTTCTCCAAGGATTGAGCAAGCACCGGGGAGCGCCGCCCACCGTTGTCGTGATCTTCGGGGCGTCCGGGGACCTCACCGCGCGCAAGCTCATCCCCGCCGTATACAACCTGAGCTACGACAATCTGCTGCCGGCGGACTTCTTCTTGGTCGGCTTCGGGCGCAGTGCCATCCCCGACGAGCAGTTTCGGAGCCACGCGGCGGCCGCGATCAAGGAGTTCTCGCGGCGCGAACTCAATCCCGAGATGTGGCGCCGGGTCGCCGAGAACACCACCTACGTGAGCGGCGGCTACGACGAGAAGGCGGCCTTCGACCGGCTCGCCGACCACATCGCCGGCATCGAGCGGAAACTGGGCCGGGAGGTGCAGACGCTTTTCTACATTTCAACGCCGCCGTCGGTGTTCGACCCGATCCTGGCCAATCTCGGGGCCAGCGGATTGTCCGGGAAGCACGCCGGCCAGCCGCATCACTCGAAGGTGATCATCGAGAAGCCGTTCGGCCGGGATCTGGAATCGGCGCGCCGGCTCAACCGGACGATCCGAACCGTGTTCGAGGAGCAGCAGATTTACCGGATCGACCACTATCTCGGCAAGGAGACGGTCCAGGATCTCCTTGTGCAGCGTTTCGCCAACGCCATCTTCGAGCCGCTCTGGAATCGGAACTTCATCGAAAGCGTCCAGATCACCGTCGCGGAGGCGGGCGGGGTGGGCGCGCGGGCGGGGTATTACGAGCAGAGCGGCTGCCTGCGCGACATGATCCAGAATCACACGATGCAGCTCGTGGCGCTGACCGCCATGGAGCCGCCGGTGTCGCTGGATGCCGAGGCGGTCCGGGACGAAAAAGTGAAGGTGCTGCAGGCGATGCAGCCGCTGACCATCGGCCCCAACGGCGACGTGACGCGGGCGCAGTACGCCGCCGGGATGATCGCGGGCAAGCCGGTCCCGGGCTATCTCGAGGAATCCGGCGTCGATCCTCAGTCCGCAACCGAGACCTACGCCGCGCTTCGGCTTTCGATCAACAACTGGCGCTGGCAGGGAGTCCCGTTCTACATCCGTTCGGGCAAGCGGCTGGCGCGGCAGGTCACGGAAATCGCGATCCAGTTCCGGCGGCCGCCCGGCACGCTTTTCGCGGGCGGCGGATTCGACCTCGCCGCGAACACCCTGGCCTTCCAGATCCAGCCGGACGAGGGGTCCAGCCTCATCCTGAACGGCAAGATCCCGGGGCTCGAGACGCGCACCCAGCCGGTCAAGATGAACTTCCGGTACGCGACAACATTCGGTTCGAACACGCCGGAAGCCTACGAGCGGCTCGTCCTCGACGCGATGGTCGGCGACGGCACGCTGTTCATCCGCGGCGACGAGACGGAGGTCTCCTGGCGGTTGTACACGCCGGTCCTCGAATACTGGCGCCAGCAGGCCCGCGCCGGGCTCCAGAGCTATCCGGCCGGCTCCTGGGGGCCGCCCGGAGCCGACGCGCTGCTTGCGCCGCGGGGCCATGTGTGGCGCGAGCCATGACCGAGGTTTTCGAAGTGCTCCCCGGCCTCGACGCCCCCCTGGGCGCGCTGACCCGCAGCCTGACGCAGATGTGGAGCGACACCGAGGCGGCCGGCCGCCCGGCCCCTCCTTCGGAGGATGCGAAGGCCACCCAGCTCAACGTGGTGCTGCACCTCGGGACAGACACCGACCTGCGCGACGCCGAAAACCAGTTTCAGACCGTGGTGCGCTTCTCGCGGCGGTATCCGAGCCGAGTCGTTGTGCTTTGCCCGGAGCGCGAGGACTCGGGCGTCCTGGAAATGCGGGCCAAGGTCTACGGCGAATGCACGCTCGGCAAGTCCAAGGGCGATACGCGCTGCTGCGAGTTCGTGCTTTTGAAGTATTCGAGGGGGGCGCGGCCGTTCCTCGAAAGCCAGGTGTCGATCTGCCTGTCCACCGATCTGCCTCTTTACTATTGGGCCCATCGGTTTTCGAGCGCCCGGCTGGCCGACTATCGCTATCTGCTCACACGTTCGAACCGGGTGCTGATCGACAGCGCGGTTGAACCGGCGAACGTGAGGGACTTCTCCTGGCCGCGGCCCGAGGCGGTGCGCGATCTCGCCGGCGCACGGCTGCTTTCCGTTCGCCAGTCTCTGGGCCAGTTTCTCAGCCGTTATCCGATGGAGGCCATCTGCTCCGGGCTGGTCTCGGTCGTGGTGAAACATGGCGCGGCCCTTGCGGCCGAGTCCCGGGTGATGCAGGGCTGGCTTCAAACGCGCGTCTGCCAATGCGGCGAAAACCGGGCCTCGTTTTCCGCGACCGCGGCCGCCGAGCTGCCGCCCGGGGGGCTGGCCGTCGATTTCGTCTATGCGGGAGCCAAATCGTTCCGCTGGACCGGCGACACGGGGGCGGGCACCGCGCTCTTCACGGCCGATTTCGGCACCGGCCGGACGGTCCTTCCGGCGACGGTGTCGCTCCTGTCGCCCGAGGCGGCGCTGAGCGAGGCGATGTTCTTCGGATAGGCGGGGAAAGACCCCGAGGATTCGAAAGTTGGATTCCGATCCGCCTCCTGCAGGGGTCAGTCGCCGAAGTCGAGCACGGCATAGGTGCGTTTGCCCTTCCGCAGGAGTATATAGCGACCGAATTGCAGATCGGATGAGGTGACGCGTCGGGCGGCCTCCATCATCCGCTCGTTGTTGAGGTAGATGCCGCCGCCTTCGATGTCTTTGCGGGCCTGACCCTTCGAGGGGGCCAGGGCGGCGTGCACCAGCGCGTCCAGGAGGGGGGCGCCCGGCCCTTCGAGTTGCGAGCGGAGCCAGGATTTTGTCGGCACCTCGCCCACCACATCCCGGAAGACCGACTCGGTCACGCCGGCCAAGCCTCCGCCGAAGAGGATCTCGCTCGCGCGCTGCGCTTGGGCGGCTTCGGTCGGACCATGGACCAGGGAGGTGAGCTCCCGGGCGAGCGTCGTCTGCGCCTCCCGCGCGCCGGGATCGGTCCGAGACCGCTCCTCCAAGCCGGCGATCGCCTCCTGCGGCAGGAAAGTGAGGAAGCGAAGCAGCCGGATCACTTCCGCGTCCTCCGATTGCACGAAGAACTGGTAGAAGCGGTAGGGGGAGGTCCGCTTCGGGTCGAGCCAGACGGCGCCGGACGCGGTTTTTCCGTACTTCGTGCCGTCGGATTTCGTCAGAAGCGGAAACACGAGGCCCCAGACGGAGGCGCCCAGCTTCTTTCGACTCAGTTCCGTCCCAACCGTGATGTTCCCCCACTGGTCGGTGGCGCCGATCTGCAGCTCGCAGCCGAAAGTGGACCGCAGATGGCAGAAATCATAGCCTTGGAGGAGCATGTAGCTGAACTCGGTGAAGCTGATCCCATTTTCCCGTTCCTCCATTCGGGCGCGGACGGATTCCTTTGCGATCATGGAATTGACGGTGAGGTGCTTGCCCACGTCGCGGAGGAATTCAAGGAGGGTCACCGGCCCGATCCACTCGATGTTGTTCACGATTCTCGCCGGATTGGCCCCGGCCGAGAAGTCCAGAAACTTCTCGAGCTGGGGCCGGATGCCCGTCAGGTGCCGCTCGAGTTGTTCCGGTGTGAGCAGGCTCCGCTCGTCGGCTTTTCCCGAGGGATCGCCGATCAGGCCCGTGGCGCCCCCTGCGAGGGCGATCGGGCGGTGGCCCTGAATCTGGAAGCGGCGCAGCGCGAGGAGCGGCACCAGATTGCCCACATGGAGCGAATCGGCCGACGGGTCGAAGCCCGAGTACAGGGTGAGCGGCCCCTCCGCGACCCGCCGCTCCAGGGCGGGAAGGTCGGTGCAGTCGGCGAGGAGTCCGCGCCAGCGAAGTTCGTCGAGAATGCTCATGCGCGACAACGTTTGGGCTGTTCTACAAAAACTAATAGCCCGAAGCCGTCGACGAGAATAGGCGCTTCTGATGGGAATTGAGCCCGAAATTCGATTTGCCGGCCCGTGCCTCCCACCTTTATTTTGGCCCTTCGCCTCCATTCAACCCTTCAGCCGTCCCAACATGCCCATCCCTCTCGGGGTCCGCGCCCCCAACTTTACCCTCAAGACCAAAGCAGCCGACGGACTGAAGGATGTCCGCTTGAGCGACAATTTCGGAAAGAAGCAGACGGTCCTCCTGTTCTTCCCGCTCGCGTTCACGGGGGTCTGCACCGAGGAGATGTGCGAGGTGAGCAACGGATTGAACCGGTACGAGGCGCTGGACGCCGAGGTGTACGCGATCAGCGTGGACAGCCCCTTCGCGCAGGAGGCCTGGGCGAAGCAGAACGACATCCGGGTGACCCTGCTTTCGGACCTGAACAAGACGGTCGCCGCGGCGTACCAGGTGCTATACCCCGGCCTGGCCGGGATCGGCGACACCGCGGCGCGCGCCGCGATCGTCATCAGCAGGGAGGGCCAGATCCGGTACGCGGAACAGACGGCTACGCCGAAGGACCTTCCCAATTTCGCGGCCGTGGAAGCAGCCCTTGCCGCCAAGAAATGATGAGCCGAGCCGCCGCACCCAACCCCTTCAAGACGCGTCGCGAGCTTCAGGCCGGCGGCAGGAAGCATCCCTATTACTCGCTTCCGGCCCTCGCGGAGGCGGGATTGGACGTGAGCCGCCTGCCGGCGACGATCCGGCTGGTCCTTGAATCGCTCCTGCGCAATTGCGACGGCAAGCGCGTGACGGAAGCGGCGGTGCGGGCGCTCGCCTCGTGGAAGGCGCGGGCGCCGCGGACCGAAGAGATTCCGTTCGTGGTCGCGCGGATCGTTCTTCAGGATCTGACGGGGGTTCCGCTCTTGGTCGATCTGGCGGCCATGCGCTCGGCCGCGGCGCGGTTGGGCTGCAATCCGAAGATCATCGAGCCGCTCGTTCCGGTGGACCTCGTGGTCGACCATTCGGTCCAGGTCGACTTTTCGGGGTCGTCCGAAGCGCTCCGGCGCAATATGGACATCGAGTTCACCCGGAACCGCGAGCGCTACACCTTCCTGAAGTGGGGGATGCAGGCGTTCGAGACCTTCAAGGTCGTGCCCCCGGGCATCGGCATCGTTCACCAAGTCAATCTTGAGTACCTCGCGAAGGGCGTCCTCCAGGGACCGGACGGTGTGTTGTATCCCGATACGCTGGTGGGCACAGACTCGCACACCACGATGATCAACGGGCTCGGCGTGGTGGGCTGGGGGGTGGGCGGCATCGAGGCCGAGGCGGGCATGCTCGGGCAGCCGGTTTACCTTCTGACGCCCGACGTCGTGGGCGTCCATTTGACCGGGGCGCTCCAAGAGGGGGTCACGGCCACCGATCTCGCGCTGACGCTCACCCAACTTCTGCGCAAGGCGAAGGTCGTCGGCAAGTTCGTCGAGTTTTATGGCCCGGGCGCCGCGGCTCTTCCGGTGGTGGATCGGGCGACCATCGGGAACATGGCCCCCGAATACGGCGCGACCATGGGCTTTTTCCCCATCGACGCGGAATGCGCGGCGTACCTTCGTGCCACCGGCCGGAGCGAGGAGCATGTCGCCCTCTACGAAGCGTACTATCGCGCGCAGGGGCTCTGGGGCATTCCCGCTAGGGGCGCGATCGACTACAGCCAGGAGGTCGCGCTCGATCTGGCGACGGTCGTGCCGAGCGTCGCCGGACCGAAGCGGCCCCAGGACCGAATCGAGCTGCCGAAACTCAAGCAGGAATTCACGGCGGCGTTCTCGCGCCCGGTGACGGAAAGCGGCTTCGGCAAGCCGGCAGGCGACCTTGCACGGGCCTTCCACGTCGCCGGGAACGGCCACTCCTACGGGAGCGGTGGCGGCAGCCAGGAGCCTGTTCGGCTCCAGGACGCGGCTGCGGCGAACACCAACCCCTTGACCCAGCAGGAGATGGCTGGCAACCGGCCGACGCCCGACGAAGTGAAGTCGGGGGCTCCGAAGATCGATGGCGACATCCGTCATGGCAGCGTGCTGATC
>JBOHXF010000338.1:0-2756 GCA_050737455.1 Opitutaceae bacterium
TCAGAAGGTAGGCGACCCGCCGAAAAGAGCCCGGCATGATGGCCCAGCCGGAGGAGAATTTCCCCTCCTGCTGGAGCCGGACGTAGCGGCGGGCGGCCGCTTGTTGAAGACGTCCGAAGAACAGTCCGATGCCGGCGCCGGCCGCGAGGGCCAGGGCAATGAGGAGCGTGTTTTGCATGGTGCCCTCCTCAGGCAGCGGCCGGGGTTTCGGCGGCCTTGTCCATCACGACGCCGGCGTAGCCCGGCGCGCCCATCTCGGGAACGTCCAAACCAGCGAGCTCCGTTTCCAAGCTCACCCGATTGCCGACCAAGAATCCCGCGATCTTGAACACGATGATCGAGAGGACCGACAGGGTGACGAAGCAGGTCGTGACGCCGATCAGCTCGGCGAGGAACTGCCCCCAGCCGCCGCCGTAGAACAGCCCCGTGATGTTGCCCGCGACCCCGTTCCAGCCGTCGCCGTAGGTGCCGTCGGCAAACAGGCCGAGCGAGAGGCAGCCCCAGGCCCCGCAGACGCCGTGAACCGAAATCGCCCCGACGCAATCGTCGATCCCGATGCGGTCGAAGAAGTAGACCGACTCCACGACCAGCACGCCGGCGATCAGGCCAAGCCAGAATGCGCCGGCTGCGCTCACGAAGGCGCACGGGCAGGTGATGGCCACCAAGCCGGCGAGCATGCCGTTGCACATCATCGATGGATCCGGTTTCTTGGTCTTGAACCACCACATCCACAGAGTCGCGCCCACGGCGCCGCTCGCGGAGGCGAGCATGGTGTTGACCGCGACCACCGCGACGCGCAGCTCGGTGCCGGCAAGGCTGGAGCCGGGATTGAAGCCGAACCAGCCGAAAGCGAGGATGAATGTCCCGAGCATCACGAAGGGGATATTGTGGGGAACGATCGGATTCACGATCTTCCCTTTCGCGTCGTACTTGCCCGCCCGCGGTCCCAGCATCCAAGCGAGAATGAGCGCGATCACGCCGCCTTGCATGTGCACGACCGACGAGCCGGCAAAGTCGACGTGGCCGTGGCCGATGCCCCAATTGACGCCCATCTGCGAGAGCCAGCCGCCGCCCCACACCCAGTTGCCGAACACCGGGTACATGACCGAGCCGATGAAGCAGCCGTAGATCATGAACGCGGAGAATTTCCATCGCTCCGCGCCGCCGCCGGTCGGGATCGTGGCGGTCGTGTCCATGAAGACCATCTGGAAGAGAAAGAGGGCGAACGCCGCCGTGTCATAGCCCGCGCCCTTGAGGAGGAAGCCCTTCCAGCCCAAAAGGCCCAGGAAGTGCCCGCCCAGAGTGATTCCGAGCTCGTGATTCAGGCCGGCGTATCCGCCCATGGTGCTGATCGCTCCCGTGCCTCCGAACATGAAGGCGAAGCCGCATAGGTAGAACCCAAGCATGCCCATGGGATAGACCATGAAGTTCATCGCCATGGTGTGTCCGGCGTTCTTGGCGCGGCAGAGGCCGGTTTCGACGAGGGCGAAGCCGGCCTGCATGAACATGACAAGAAAGCCGGTGACGAGGGTCCAGGTGAAGTTGATGGCGACCCGGTTGTGGCCCACGGAGTCGGCGAGCCGCATGGCCAGCGGCTCGGTCTTGGTCTGGGCGAGGTAATCGTCATAGGCCTTCGTGGCATCCATATACGCCTTCACCTTCGCGGGATCCTGCCGATCGACGGCGCTCAGTTCGGCAGGCGCACTGATGACAAACGGGGTGTTGTTCGCGTCGGCCGCATCCTCGGCGGCGCCGGTGGAGTGCCCCGAAGGATCGGGTTGCGGTTCATCGGCTAGGAGCCGTGCCGGGTTGGTCGTGCAGAAAAGCGCCACTCCGAGGAGAGCCGCCCGCAGCCATCTCGTGCCTATGGATCGGATTGTCATAAGAATTTGGGCCGGCGCCTTCCTGGTGAGTAAGGAAGATGAAGGGCACGACTCGGCCGGCTAAAAGCAGCCCTCATGCCAGTTGCCGAGAATCGGTCCGCCATCGATCAATTTTACGTATATTTATTGCATACTTTATGTACATATTCGCGCCTCGGCCCCGGGACTCCCGCAACCTCGGTTGCCTTGCGCCCCCAAAACGTTTCTAAGGATTCCATGCGCCTACGCTACGCCCGCCTGTCCACCGCCGGAACGGTCCGGCCGCGGAACGAGGACTGGCTCGACTTCTGGGAACCCGAGGATCCGCTGCTTCGCGGGCGGTTGGGCGGTGTCGCGTTGCTCGCGGACGGTGTCGGCGGGTATCCACGGGGAGACTTGGCGTCCCGGCTGGCCGTCGAGGAGGCCCTGGCCGAATTCCGGACCGCCGATCCCGGGGCCAAACCCTACGATCTTCTGCGCCGGATGTTCCTGCGCGCGTGCCGCGCCATCTACGACCGGGCGCGGACGGAGTTTCGGGGCGAAGCGATGGCGACGACCCTGGTCGCGTCGATCTTCCGGGACCGGACGGTCTGCCTCGCGAACGTGGGAGACACCCGCGCGTACTTCATTCGGCAGAAGGAAATCAAGCGCTTGACGGTCGATCACGTGGCGACCGCGCTTCCCGTGAAGCTGCGCCTGATGCTGGAGCGCCAGGCGATGGCGAGCCCGCGGCGCAGTCAGCTCACCCGCACTCTCGGGCTGGAAGCCGCCTGCCAGCCGGACTTCGCGACGCAATTCCTGCGCCACGGCGATTTCATCCTCCAGTGCACGGACGGACTGCATGCGTTCGTCCTGGACGAGGAGTTGCGGGAAACCGTCTCGAAGCATCATCCC
>JBOHXF010000339.1:0-8998 GCA_050737455.1 Opitutaceae bacterium
TGCCCGGCCGGATTTCATCCATCTCTGCCGCTTCAGCCACGAGATCAGCTCGGCGGCCAGGGCCCGATGGTCGGCGAGGCGGGGGTGGTTCGAGGTCCAGTGAATGAAGACATAGTGGCTGATGCGGGGATCGCCGGCTTCCAGGCGCGCCACCGCCGCCGTCCAAGCGGCGCGCAAGCCGGGGTTGCGCGCCCCGTTCTCCATGGCGCCCCGCAAGAGGACGATGTGTGCGTCGGGATAGGCCCGGCGGAAATGCTCCACCAGCGCCACGTAGTCGTTGGCGAAGGAGCGCGGAAAAGGTCTTCCCTTGGCCGTGCAGTAGGAGCCGTCATTCTCCCCCAGAAGGATGAAGAGAACGTCCGGCTTCCACGCCGCCAGGTCGGCCCGGGGCGATCCGACCTCCGGATAGAGCTTGTCCCACACTTGGCCCGCCAGGACCGGCGCCCAGCCCGTCGAGACGCCCATGCCGCTGACCGAGAAATTGCGGCCGTCGGCGAAAAATGCCGCAGGGACCAGGGCCGCGTAGCTGCCGGCGGCGTCGTGCGTGAGGCGGTTCTCCCATTGGTCCGCCGGGCCGTCCTCGTCGCAGGCCCCCGCCGTGATGGAGTCGCCGAAAAATTCCATCTTGAGCCGGTACCGGGGGGCGGGAGGGGTCCAGGCGCGGGCGCCGGCCGCGAGGGCGATTCCGAGAAAGCGCACGGTTCCGGCGGCCGCTTCCGAGCGCTTGAAGAGGATGAGGCGGTGGCGCCCCGCCCCCGAGACGGGAAGGACGAGCCCCGCGGCCGACGCGCCGGCGCGCAGCGCCACGATCGAGGTGGAGCCGTCGAGGTGCGCGTCAAAAAAGACCTGCCCCTTCAGATCCGCGAAGCGCAGGGCCGCCCGGGGGCCGTCGAAATCCACCCGGATCCGGCTGGCCTGCCAGATCACGGCCGGACGGGACGGATCGCGAAAATCGAACCGCCCTTCGTAACGAAACACCGGGCTGGAGGCTGGAACGAATCGTGAGGCGGCCTCCCGGGCCCGAACGGGCGCCGCCCCGAAGGCGGCGGCGAGGGAAAGGGCGATGAAACCGAATCGTCGGAAGGCTTTGCCCATCCGCGATTGTCGGCTCCGGTGCGGAGCCCTGTCAACGGGAGGCTCCGGCACTTCGGCGACGATCCGCAAATCCCGGCGGACGGCGAACCGCGCCGAGCGAGCCCGAGGTCCCGAACGAAGGACGCTTGTCCGGAACGAGAGCCCGCCGATCGGAGACGAGGGGCGCGGCCGTGGAATCGCGGAAGCGCCCCCGGGAAGGCCGTCCGATGCGGGATGGACACGGCGAGCGCGCGGGGTTATGTGGATGGGCCACAGTCATCTTGATGGGCCGCCTGCCTGCGGCCGGTTCGGTGCCGCTCCGAACCCGACGAAATTCAGGAAGCTTCCCCTCATGGCCGCTTTATCTTCACTCGCGCCGGCGGCCGCCGCCGCGCAAAGCGTCGGACAATTCACGGGCCGAACCGATGTCGGTTCGCCCCGGATCGCCGGATCGTCGCGGTACGACGAGGCGACGCAGGAGTATCTCGTGAGCGTGTCCGGGACTGATGTCCGGTCCACGAGCGACCCGTTCCATTTCGTATGGCTGCGGCGGTCCGGCGATTTCATCGTGCGGACCCGCGCGGAATTTCCCGGGCCCGGCATGGCTCCGCACCGCCGGCTCGGGATCATGGCGCGCCCCGGGCTCGATGCCGGTTCGCCGTACGTCGACGGCGCCGTGCACGGCGATCCGCCAATGACGGCGCTGCAATTCTACGGGATAATCATCCGCATGTTCGGATAGCCGCGAATCAACGGGCGCGCCTTGTAAGTTGATATTCTGTCCACGCCCTCTGGGCCGGCCGCCCCGACCGCTGAATTTGGCTTGCGGGCCCGGCGAACCGGGCGGAGGGTGCGCCCCGAGGCCATGAAGTCCCCGCAAGACGCCCTCCGGGGTCACGCCGAAGCGATCATCCGCAGGCACGCGCTGCTGGCGGGTGCGGCGGCGCTCGTTCCGGAGGGAATGCTTTGCGCCGGGGCGGTCGCCAGCGTGCAGCTTGAGATGCTGGCGGCGCTGGCGCGGCTTTACGGCGTTCCCTTCGCGCCGAAGACGGAGCGCATTCTTCTTACCGCCGGGCTCGCCGGCGCCCTGACGGACTGCGTCGTCGCGCTGCCCTTCGTCCGGCGGATCCTCGGCGCCCTTGCGCCGTTCGTGCTCCCGCTCTGGTTCATCGGAAGCGCCGTGACGGCCGCCGGCTTCACCCACGCCTTCGGCCGCGCCGTCACCCGCCATTACGAAAGCGGCGGCACGATGCGCACGTTCGACTGGGCCGGATTCCGCGGGGACATCGGCCGGAAGCTCGGATTGCCCGCGCCCGACCGCGCCGCGTCGGAGCCGGCCTAGCCGGTTCGTATCTCGGAGTACCCGCCGCGCGGGCGGGTCCGCGCGCTCGTGCGCCAGCCGGCGCACGGCTGCCGGAGTACCCTCAGCGCGGAAAGGCCGGAATGCGGGTCGCGCTTCAGCGGATTTCCGTCTGCTGAAATCCGCCGGCGGAGGCGAACCCCGGGGGTCGGTCTTGACAAGTAAGAAAAAATATTAAATAGTCTTACCATGCGATTGACGAGCAAAGGGCAGGTGACGATTCCCCATTCGTTAAGGGAGCAGTTCGGCCTTCTTCCGGACACGGAGGTGCAGTTCGAGGCGTTGGAGGACGGTGTTCTGATAAGACCCGCCGCGGCTCGCCGCCGTCGCCAGGTTCAATCGTGGCTGCGCCGGGCGCGCGGCAGTTCGACCGCGGGCCTTTCCACCGATCAGCTCATGCGGCTCACGCGGGGTGAAGACTGATGGTCCTCGTCGACGCCGACGTCCTTCTCGATATCCTGACCGACGATCCGAAATGGCGCGAATGGTCCGAGGGAAAGCTGGTCGCCGTCGGCGAGACGGATCGCATGGCGGTGAACCCGATCGTCTATGCCGAACTTGGAGCCGCTTACCGGACGGCTTCGGAACTGGAGCGGGCCGTGGCCGGTTGGCCGTTGCAGCGCCTGCAGCTACCCTACGAAGCGGCGTTCAGGGCTTCCCAGGCATTCGTTCGGTACCGGAGGGACGGCGGTCATCGCCGTTCGCCGCTTCCCGACTTTTACATCGGGGCGCACGCCGAAACGGAGGGATTCGGCCTGCTTACCCGGGATGCCGCCCGGTATCGGAGCTATTTCCCCAAAGTGCGGCTGATCACGCCGGACTGAGGCCGGGCCTGTCGGCAAGGCCGTGGCGGCCCGGCGCTTTGCGGGCGAAGGTCGGTCTGGACGGCCGAAATTGGCCCTGATTCGGAAGGCCCGCTGGCCGGCGCTTCGCCCGGTTTGCCGAGGCCGGCCTTCAGCAAACGCGAAAGCGTGCCGATAAGCACAATTAATCCCGCAAACATGCAAGCGAACGCGTCGTCCCCGGAAATTCGCGAGGCGTTGGTCAACTCATTCCTGACCAACATCCCCGATAACGTGTATTTCAAGGATGCGGAGTCGCGTTTCATCGCCGTGAGCGACTCGTTCGCCCGCTACATCGGCTTGTACGACCCCGCCGCGATCGTGGGGAAGACCGACTTCGACCTTTTCGACGACAACCACGCCCAACCCGCCTTCGACGACGAACAGCGCATCATGCGCACCGGAGAGCCCATTGTGGGCAAGCTCGAGAAGGAAGTCTGGCCCGACGGACGCGTGACCTGGGTGATGACGAGCAAGATGCCGCTCCGGACGGCCGACGGCCGGACCGTCGGTACATTCGGCATCAGCCAGGATGTGACCGCCTCGAAGCAGGTGGAGGACCAACTCGAGACCGCCCGCAAGGAGGTCATGGACGCGGCCCGCCTGGCTGGGATGGCCGAGGTGGCGACGGGCGTCCTCCACAATGTCGGCAACGTGCTCACGAGCCTCAACGTCTCGAACACCGTCGTCGGCAACGGTCTTCGGGA
Organism: Opitutaceae bacterium; assembly: GCA_050737455.1. GTDB lineage: Bacteria > Verrucomicrobiota > Verrucomicrobiia > Opitutales > Opitutaceae > Palsa-1447. The sequence continues at coordinate 3,984 of JBOHXF010000339.1, forward strand.
ATTCAAGGCGGAGAGCCTGCTCAAGGTCGTGACGCTCCTGGAGGAGCACGCGGCCAACCTCGGGGAGTTCCTTACCCAGGATCCGAAGGGCCGCCTGATCCCCGCCTTCCTCGGTTCGTTCGCCCGTCACCTCGCAACCGAGCGCGGCCGGCTGCTCAATGAGGTCGAATCCCAGCAGCAGAACATCGATCACATCAAGGACATCGTCTCCATGCAGCAATCGTACGCAACGATGGCCGGCATCGTCGAGCGCCTCTCCCCCGAGGCCCTGATGGAGGATGCGCTCCGCATGAACGCGGGGGCGCTCTCGCGGCACCGGGTGACCGTCGTGAGGGAATTCTCGCCGGCTCCGCCGATCCTCGCCGAACGCGGCAAAGTGCTCCAGATCCTTGTCAACCTCATCCGCAACGGGAAGTACGCGCTCGACGAGGGCGGCTCGTCCGACAAACGGCTCACCATGGGCATCGAAGCCGCCGGACCGGACAAGGTTCGGTTCATCGTGAAGGACAACGGCGTGGGCATCCCCGCCGGGAATCTTCCCAAGATCTTCGTCCACGGCTTCACGACCCGCGCCAACGGCCACGGCTTCGGCCTCCATTCGAGCGCCTTGGCGGCCAAGGAAATGCACGGCACCTTGAGGGCGTTCAGCGACGGTCCCGGCAAGGGGGCCGCCTTCGTCGTCGAATTGCCCGTCGCGGAACCGGCTCCGGTCGAATGCGCGCCGGCCTTCGAGGGCGCGGCGATCTGACCCGGTCAGCCGAACCGCGCCATCGGCCGCTTCCGCCCGAGCGCCCGTTCGAGGTCGCGCACCGTGTTCAGCCGGCGCAATTCGTCGCCTTCGATCCGCAGGCCGAGGGCGTCCTCCATGACCAGCGTGATCTCCATCAGGGCGAGGGAGTCCAATTCGAGGTCTTCGGCGAGCCGAAGATGGTCGCGGGGCCCTTTGAGCTGGTCCCGGTGCTCCTCGTCGACGTAGCGCTCCAGCACCCCACGGACGACCGTGGGCAGATAACGCGCATTGCCCGTCCGGCGGAAAACGCGGGCCGCTTCCGACGCCGAAGGCGGAAGCCGCTTCAGGTTTTCCGACGGCACCGGATCGTCGGCGGGCAGGCCGTTCATGGCGTGCGGCAGGGCGGGATTCATGGCGACGCTAGCGGTGGTTGTCGAAAAATCCGGGATAGGGAGCGAGCCGCCCTGCAAGGCAATGGTGCGTGAACGGGACGATGCGAATGCCCGCTCGACCCCGCAAACGAATAAAGAGTTCCCGCCTTGTTTTGAAATGTCATAGAAGAGAGCCGATTACGCATGCGGCCATCCCTTATGACAACCCGGGGGCCCGTACCCGCCATTCGATGGCTTCCCCCATTCGCCTTACGCACGGGTGTTCTAGGCCGAAAACGCCCGCCGCTTGGGAATTCCTTCAGTACGAGGCGGTGACCGACAGGGAATACGCCTGCCCGCGCCAGTCGCCATAGGGCTCCACCCCGGTCCCGTTCGGATTGTCGGGAAAGCGGGGAAGGCCGGCGGAGAACAGATTGTCCACCCGGAGCTGCGCCGTCAGCCGGAACCGCTTCGCCTTCCAGGGCACGAGGCGGCTCGCATCGCCCTTGGCGTACGCCCCGATCGGGCAGTACGAGCCGATCCGATCGGAGCCCTGGTCCGCCCAAAGCTCCGCCGGCAGGACCCTCGGCGAAAAATACCGCCCGTCCCACCCGAAGCCCCAGCGCGCCTTCGTCCAGCTCGCGCCGAAATTGATCCGGTTGGGCACCAGATCGAGCCCCGAGGTGTCGGGCGCATCCAGTTCGTCGATCACGGGCGCGTTGGAGACCAATTCGCGCTTCCACTCCTGGAAATGCAGCCAGCGCGCGTACACCTGCAGCGTGCCGCCGGCGCACGCGGTCCAGGTGTAGTCGAGCGCGGTGCTCCAGTCGCGCGAATGGCGCCAGGCCGAGTTGATGTTCCCGGTGAGGACGAACGTGACCGGCCCGGCGCCATAAGGATCGCCCGGCTCGGGCGCCGCACGCGTGACCCGGCCCGGAAGCCATTGCTCATAGGTGACGACGTCCTGCGCGTCCAGGTAGTCCAATTCCCCGGACTTGCGGGTGTCGAAATAATCCACCGAGAGCCGGAGCCTGTGGACGGTGCCCCGCTCGAACACGAGGCCGGCCGACTCGGTCACGTCCGCCTCCGGCCGCACCGCGACCTGCGGCGTGTCGGCCGCCGCGACCTCGTAGGTGGCGTCGCCCCGTTCCGGATCGACGATCTGGAAGCCCGACGGCGCGTTCGAGATGCCGCTGCCGATCCCGCCGGGGACGGGCAGGAACCGGCTCAGCGGCCGGCGCGCGCGCCTTCCGGGAGATCACGAACGTGCCCTCGGCGTTCCGCTCGGCGACGAACGGAGTGCCCTGGAGCAGCCGGTTCAGCGCATCCGCGGGCTCGTAGCGGCCCCGCACCGCCGTGGACCCGACCCGGCTCAGGGCGTCGAACGCGAAGAGCACGGACTGGTCCGCCTGCCTGGAAAATTCCAGGAGGGCCCGGTCGGCGGGCTCCGCCGGGATCGAGAAATTCAGCGGCTTGGCCAGGGCGAGGGCGGGAAGCAGCAGGCCGCCGAGCGCCCAAGGGAGCCGCCGCATGGGCTACCGGGAGGGCGCGCGGTCCACCAGAATTTCATCGGGGCCGCGCACGACGCGCACGTGCAGCGGACCGTCTTCCAGCGCCGAGAGGAAGCCGTCCAGGTCGTCGAGGCTGAAGCGGCCGCCCACGCGCAGGCCCGCGACCCCCGGCGCAGCCTCGATCCGGACACCATGGTACCGGGCGAACTGCGCGAGCGCCCGCTCGAGCGGCGTCCCGTCGAACACGACGAAGCCGCTCCGCCAGGCGAGGGCGTCCCCGAGCGCGGCCGCGGAAAGCCTGCTCACGGCGGCCGTGTCCCGATCCGAGGTGAACCGCTCGCCCGGTCGGAGCAGGACCGGCGGATTTTTCGCTCCCGTGCGCACCCGTACGGAACCCTCCACCACGGTCACTTCGAGATCGGCGGGCGCGTCGGAGAGCACGTCGAAGATGGTGCCGGTGACCCGCACCGAGCCCGCGGGGGTCTCCACGACGAACGGCCGCGCGGGGTCCTTGGCCACGATGAAATACGCCTCTCCGCCCGCGAGCCGAACCCGGCGCACCCGCCCCACGCTCTCCACGATGAGATTGGTCCGGGCGTTGAGTTCCACCCGCGAGCCGTCCGAAAGCGTGATCGACCGGCGTTGGTCCGCCTGGGTCTGCACGATCTCCCGCGGCCAGGCGAAATGCGTCAGCCAGACGGTGGCGACCACGGCGATCGCCGTGAGCGTCGCCAGCGGCCACCACTGCAGCAGGCTTCGCACTCTGGCCGGCGCCGGCGTCCGCGGCGACGCCACGGCGCCGCGGGCCGCCAGCGCCGGCAGCGTGCGATCGAGCAAGCTTGAAAGCTTCCGGTAGCCATCGAACGCCGCCGCGTTCACCGGATCCGCGGCGAGCCAGGCCTTGAATTCGTCGGCGTCGGCGGCGCTCGGCTCGGCTCCGTCCAACCGTGCCGCCCAAAGGGAGGCCTGTTCGTCCCGGTCGCCCGTTCCTCCGGACCCAGGCGCCGCCCGGGATCCGGCCGCCGCCTCGGACCCCGGCACCGTCCCGGAACCAGCCGCCGCCGCGGAAGCGGCCGGCCGGTCCGCCGGAAATTCGGAATCGGCGTCGTGCGGATTCATCGGCCGAGCTCCTCTCCGGATTTTTCTTCGGACTTGACCGCCGCCGGCCCGCCGCCGGTCTCCTCCGGCAGCGCCCGTCGCAAAAGCCGCAGGGCCCGCGCATGCTGCTTCTCCACGGTGCTCACCGCGATGCCCAGCCGTTCCGCGATCTGCCGGTGGGACAGCAGTTCGACCTTCCGAAGGACGAGCACCGCGCGGCACCCCGCCGGAAGATCGGCGATCGCCTGCTCCAGCATCCCGAGCTCCTGGCGCGCCATCACCTGCTGGGCGACGCCGGGCTGCGGCGAGGCTGCGCCTTCCGGATTCGCGCCGCCCGAAGCGAACGGGGAGATGCTGCGCCGGCGAAGCCGGTTGATGGCGAGCCGCCGGGCGACCGTGTAGAGAAGCGCCTCGGGCCGCTCCCCCGGGGCCGACTTGCCGTCGGAATGGCGATAGATCCGCAGGTAGGTGTCATGGGCCACGTCCTGAGCCTCCGCGGTGTTCCCCAGAAGCCGCGCCAGGTAGCGCCGGAGCGGCGCCAGGGTCGCGCCGGTACAGCGCCGCGAAATCGCGCCGCTCCGCAGGGTCCTCAGCCATGGGGATGCAGGCGGGTTTCACACCTCGGTACGACACCCCGGGGCCGCCGACCCGCCATCCGTCCGTGGAAAGTGAATCCCGCTGATGGCATCCGCCGAGCCCAATCCCGATTGCCCGGAAGGTCAAAAGCCGATTGCCGCGATTTTCACCGTTTTGTCACCCCGAGGACAATCCTGGAGCGGAATCGGCCGGACGGTGGCGCCGGGTCTTTCCCGGAGTGGCGCTCGGCCTGCGAAAGCTGTCGGTGTAGTCCGGCGGAAATGTGCCGATGAAGTCTGGAAACCAGCCTCACATGAACGCCTTCGGCTTCCGCATTCGCAACCACGGCCCCGCCGAAGTGATGTTTCACCACGGCGGCCGGCGGACGCCGATCCCGGTTCGCGGCTCCGTTGAATGCGAATTTCCCGCCTGGTACGGCCCCGAGGAGGCGTTCGACCAATTGGAGGACGTCGTCCTCCAACTCGCGGCCTCCGTCTGCGCGAGGACGCGGTTCTTCGAGTTCGACATACAGCCGACCGAGTTCGGATTCCATCTGGTCTCCCGCGAGCACGGCGCCTACGAAATCGAACTGCTGGACGACGACCCCTGCCGCTTCCACTTCGCGAACGGCGAATGCCTGACGACCGAGGGCCCCCTGGCCCCGGACGACCGCCCCCGGCGCTCCTGATCAGGGCGCCGACAAAGGGTGAGCGGTGATCAGTCGTGGGG
>JBOHXF010000340.1:0-9682 GCA_050737455.1 Opitutaceae bacterium
CTGTATTTCGGCAAGCCGAAGGAGACGACGACGCTGCCGGACGGCGACGTCCAATCGGTGGACACGATGGTTTACCGCCGGAGCGAGATCGAGCGCATCGCCGCCGTCGCAGTGGCGACCGCGCGAGCCCGGCGGAAGCGGCTGTGCTCGATCGACAAGGCCAACGTCCTCGAGACCTCCGTCCTCTGGCGGAAGACCATGTCCGAGTACCTCGCCCGCCACGCGCCGGAGATCGAGCTGTCCCACCTTTACGTCGACAACGCCGCGATGCAGCTCGTGCGCCAGCCGTCGCAGTTCGACGTCTTTGTCACCGAAAACATGTTCGGCGACATCCTTTCGGACGAGCTGGCCTGCGTGTGCGGCTCGCTCGGGATGCTGTCGTCCGCGTCCCTGGGCGCTGGCAGGAACTCCCTGGGACTTCCCTTCGGCCTCTTCGAACCGGCCGGAGGGACGGCGCCCGACCTCGCGGGCAAAGGCCTCGCCAATCCCTGCGCCCAGATCCTGTCGGCCGCCCTGATGCTGCGCTACAGCTTCGGCCAGGAAAAGGGGGCGGCCCGAATCGAATCCGCCGTGAAGGCCGCCGTGACCGGCGGGACGCGCACCGCCGACATCGCCTTCGGCGGCCCGTCGGTCGGCACCAAGGCCATGACCGACTCGATCCTCGCGCGGCTCTGATCGGCGCCCCTCCCCTTCGGCCCCGCCCATGACCTCCGCCGACATCCGGCAATCCTTCCTGGATTTCTTTGCGAACCGCGGACACTCGATCGTCCCGTCCTCCTCGCTGCTTCCCGACTCGCCCGGCCTGCTGTTCACGAACGCGGGGATGAACCAGTTCGTGCCGATTTTTCTGGGCGAGCGGGCGCCGGATGTCGCGACCTGGGCCGGGACGCGCCCGGGCCGCAATACGCGGGCCGCCGACACCCAAAAATGCGTCCGGGCCGGCGGCAAGCATAACGACCTGGAGGACGTCGGATTCGACACCTATCACCACACGTTCTTCGAAATGCTCGGCAACTGGTCCTTCGGCGACTACTTCAAGAAGGATTCGCTCGAATGGGGTTGGGATCTGATCACCCGGGTGTGGGGCATACCGGCCCGGCGTCTCTTCGCCACGGTCTACGCGCCCGACCGGGCCAAGGGGGATCCGGCCGACTTCGATCGGGAAGCCCACGAAGTCTGGGCCGGTCTCTTCGCGAAGGCGGGCCTCGATCCCAAGGTCCACCTCGTCGAAGGAGGGAAGAAGGACAACTTTTGGATGATGGGCGAGACCGGGCCGTGCGGCCCCTGCTCCGAGATCCATTTCAATCTCCTGCCAGGCGAGGACGAGGCGGCTGGCCGCAAGCTCGTCAATGCCGGCTCCCCCCGCTGCATCGTAATCTGGAACCACGTCTTCATCCAGTTCAACGCGAACGCGGACGGGTCGTACTCGCCGCTCACGGCGAAGCACGTGGACACGGGCATGGGTTTCGAGCGGGTCGCAGGCATTCACGCCTCCACCGGAGGATTCAAGGATTTCACGAAGGATCCGTCGAATTATGCGGCGGACGTGTTCGCCCCGCTGTTCGCCCGCATCGCCGGGTTGTCCGGCCGGCGCTACCTGGGGACCGTTCCCGGCCGGCGCGATGCGCTCGCCGAGCAGGAGGCCACCGACGTCGCCTTCCGAGTCCTGGCCGACCACGCGCGCTGCGTTTCGAGCGCGATCGCCGACGGCATCCTGCCCGGAAACGAAGGGCGAAACTACGTGATTCGCCGGATCCTCAGGCGCGGAATTCTTTATGGGAAAAAGCTCGGTCTGAAGCCCGGATTCTTCGAGGAGCTCGTCCCCCCGGTCGTCGATTCGCTGGGGGCCGTGTTCCCCGAACTGAAGCAGCAGCGGAGCGCGATCGGCCGCATGGTCCGCGCCGAGGAGGAGAGCTTCGGCCGCACCCTCGATCGCGGGCTGGAGATCTTCGGCGAGCGGGTGCCGGCGCTCGGCGCGGCGAAGACGCTGCCGGGCTCCCTCGCCTTCGAACTCTACGACACGTACGGATTTCCTCTCGACATGACGCAACTGCTGGCGGCCGAGCGCGGCCTTACCGTGGACACAGCGGAGTTCGAGCGGCGGATGGATGGGCAGCGCGCGCGGGCCCGGGCCGCCCAGAAAAAGGAAATCGTGGTCGCCGCTACCGAAGGCGACGCGGCGCCGGAGCACAAAGCCACCGTGTTCATCGGCTACTCTCTCTCTGCCGGCTCGGCCGTGCGGTCGCGGGTCGCGGACGTCGTGAGGGCCGGAGAGGAGGTCTTTCTCGTATTCGAGGAGACGCCGTTCTATGCCGAAATGGGCGGCCAAGTGGGCGACCAGGGAACCGTGCTCCTGGACGGCCGCACGCTCACGATCGTCGACACCGTCAAAGACAAGGCCGGCCGCCATCTGCACAAGCTGGCAGCCCCCCCACCGGTGGACGCCGGCGAGATCCGGGGCCGCGAGGCGGCGCTCGCGGTCGACCTGCCCCGCCGGCGGGCCATCCAGCGCCACCACAGCGCGACCCACCTCCTGCATTGGGCCCTGCGCAAGGTGCTCGGCGCGCACGTGCGCCAGGCGGGCTCGCTCAACGGCCCCGAACATCTGCGGTTCGACTTCTCCCACTTCGAAGCCGTCACGCCGGCCCAGCTCCGCGAGATCGAGGACCTTGTGAACGAAAAAATCCTCGACAACGACCCCGTGCGCACCAGCGAGGTCGAATTCGACCGGAAGCCGGAGGACACGCTGGCCTTCTTCGGCGAGAAGTACGGCAGGATCGTCCGCGTCGTCGACATCGGCGGCTTCAGCCGGGAACTCTGCGCGGGCACCCACGTGCCGAGCACGGGCGAAATCGGCTTCGTCAAGGTGGTTCGCGAGAGCGCGATCGCGGCCGGCACGCGGCGCCTCGAGGCGGTCGCCGGAGAGGCGGCCCATCGCGCCGCACGCGGCGCCTTCGAAGCGGTCGATTTCGTCGCCGCCCGGCTCGGTACCGACGCGAAATCGCTCGACCGCCGCATCGCGGCGCTCCTGGCCGAGCGGACCGAGTTGGAAAGGCGCTTGAACGGCTTCGAGCAGCGGGCGTCGGCGAACCAGGCCGAAGCCCTGGCGGCCGCGGCCCTGCGGCGTGGCGATCTCGCGCTCGTTTCCGCCCAGGTTACGGTGGACAGTCCCGAAGCCCTGCGGGCGCTGGGCTCGCAAGTCGCCGCCAAGATTGCCGAGGGCGCCGTCGTCCTCGGCTGCGCCTTCGGTGAAAAGGCGGCCGTCGTCGCGTTCTGCACGCCCGCGGCGGTGGCCGCGGGATTTCAGGCAGGCAGGCTCGTGAACGAACTCAGCGTCCGCCTCGGCGGCAAGGGGGGCGGCAGGCCCGACTTCGCAATGGGCGGCGGCCGCGACCCGGCCAGGCTGCCCGAGGCGCTGGCCTCGGCCTTCGGCGCCGCTCCGGCATAGCTCTCCGACGCCTCGGCTCCGCCAACAAAAAAGTGGCGCGCGCAGGGAGGAAGGCGTAAGGTGACGTGCGACGAACGCGATGCCGCCGAACAGCCCAAGTCCGAAGCCGCTGGAATTGGCCGATCCTCCCGCCGGCTCGGCGGCGCCGGCGGCGCTTGAGTGCATCCTCGCATTCAACGCGAGCAACCATCTCGCCATCCGCCGGCTCGGCCTGCTGGCGGAATTGCCCTTCACCGGCTCCGACCCGTCCTTGGCGATTGAGCGCCTGGAGGGCGTGTTCGCGCGGCATACAGCTCCACGCGAGCAATTCTCCTTCGAGGCCGACGGGCGCCGCTACCGCGTCGGCTTCACCCAGGTCCTTTCCCCCACGACCGACCCCGAGATCGAATTCCGGTCCATCGAACAACTCGAGTCCGGCCTGGACCATCTGTCCCCGTCGCTGGCCGCGATCGTCGCCCGGCTGGAGGATCACCTGACCGAGATTCCGTACCTGCACATCGACGAGAGCGATTTCATCTACAAGTTCCGCCCCGAACGGGAGCGGAACGCTTCCATCTATGCATTGGACGCCGATGCGAACGCTCTTTATCAGTCGCGGCTGTTTTCGGCGATCAAGATCCTCGCGCGGCATCATGAGCGCTCGGCGGCCGCGCCTGTCGAACTGGACTTCGGAGCCGTGCGGTACATCGTGCCGAGCCATTTTGGATTCTGCCTTGGGGTGAAAAACGCGATCGAGCGGGCCTACGAAACGCTCGCCGAAAATCCCGGACGCCGGGTGTTCATGGTTTCCGAGCTGATCCACAACCCCTTCGTCAACCAGGACCTGCTTCGCCGGGGTCTGCGCTACCTGCAGACCGACAAGGGAGTGCCCTACGCCGTCGATGGCCGGCCCGCGCCGGACGCTCCGGGCGTCCGCCTCCGATGGGACGATCTGACTCCCGAGGACATCGTCATCATCCCGGCGTTCGGGGCAACCGACGAGGACAAGAAGCGCCTGGTCCGCAAGGGCCTCGCGGTGACCCGTTACGACGCCACGTGCATGCTCGTCGAGAAGGTTTGGAAGGCCGCACGCGCCTACGGACGGGAGGGCTACACGGTCGTGATCCACGGCAAGCATGAGCACGAGGAGACAAAGGCGACCTTCGCGAATACCCGCCGCTACGCGCCCGCGGTGATCGTGCGCAACATCGAGGAAGCCCGGCTGCTCGGGGAAATGATCGCCAGCGACGATCCCGAGGTGCGGAAGCGCTTCTACACCGTCTTCGCCGGCAAGCACACGCCGGGCTTCGACGCGGACCGCGACCTGCGGCGGATCGCGGTCGTCAACCAGACGACCCTCCTCGTCAACGAGACGCGGAAGATCGTCGAATACTTCCGGAACCTTTATGCGACCAGGCGCGGGCCCGACCGGCCCGGGGAGCCGTCGCGGGTCGGCGGCAGCGGGCGAACCGACACGCTTTGCTACGCGACCCAGGTTAATCAGGACGCGCTCGCGCGCGCGCTCGCCGAGCCGCTGGACGTGGCGTTCGTCATCGGTGGCCGGAACTCCTCCAACACCTACCAGCTCTACCGGCTGTGCGCGCGCCAGCTCGGCGAACGCGCATTTTTCATAGAAAGCGAGGCCAGCATCCGTTCGGCCGCGGAGGTCGAGCACTGCGTGTTTCCGGCGAAACCAGGCGGCATCCACCGCGGGCACGCCGAACTTCGCCCCCTGTGGCCCGGTCAGTCGCCCCTGGGGGCCAAGCGCATCCTGATCACGGGGGGCGCCTCCTGTCCGGACGGCATCATCCAGCAGGTGATCAACCGGATCAACACTTTTTTCCCTCCGGATCGGTTGAAGCCCGCGGAAACGGTTCTGGAGGAGATTCGCGCGTCCTCATCTGAATGACGGCAAGCGCCGCCCAGAGAGCGGCGGAAACGGCGAGCGCCGGCGGCAGCGTCCAGAGAATCGCCTGGCGCAGGTCCCCGAACGAGGACGATAGCCAGCCCACGAGCGCGGGCGACCACAAGTCGCCCAGCAGATGGATCGCGAAGATCGAGGCCGCCATAGCGCTCGCCCGCAGCGCCGCCGGAACGGTCTCCAGGATGAGGGTGTTGACCGGGCCGGTCGACAAGAACAGGAGGAACATCGCCGCGACGAGGCTGCCTTTCGCCCACCCCAGGTTCGGGGCGATGAAGGCCAGGAAGGCGAACGGAACCGCCGCCGCCGCGCTGACGGCCAGCAGCAGGCCGTAGCCCGCCGGCGTCCGCCGTCGCCACGCGGTGCCCAAGACGCCGCCCGCCAGAGTGGCCACGAGCCCGGTCGCCGCCGCGGCGACGCCGAAAAAGCGGTCGGCCGCCGCGTACGGCATATGGTGTTGCCTCTCCAGGAAGGCGGACGCCCATGCGGCGAACCCGCCCATCGCGAAGGTCTGCGCCACGTATCCCGCCACCACGAAACAGTAAGGACGCGACTTGAACACGGCCATGTATCCGGCCGCCGCCGCCAAACGCGCCGGCGGGCGCGAAAAGCCCGGAAGCTCGGACGTCGATGCCCGGCCCGGTTGCCCCTCTGCGCACTTCGCTCCGTCCCGGGCTCCCCTTCGGGGTTCGGCCACGAAAAGGAGCGCCGCCGCCAGAACCAGGCCGGGAAGCCCCGCCAGCAGGAACGCGGTCCTCCAGCCGAATCGGGCCGCCAGCGCGCCACCGACGATATAAGCGAGCGCGGAGCCCACAGGGATGGCCAGGTAAAAGATAGATAGCGCGTTGTTGCGCCGGGCCGGCTCATACAGATCCGCGATCCATCCAGGACTGATGGTCCCGTAGCTGGCCTCGCCCACGCCGACCAGGATGCGGAAACAGACGAGCTCCGCGAACCCGGCCGCGCGGCCTGAGAGGACCGTCCCCGCGCACCACACCAGGATGCCGGCGAACACGAGCCAGCGCCGGGACAAGCGGTCGCCCAGATACCCGAAGATCGGCGATGTGCAGAAATACCCGACCATGAAAATGGCCATGGCCGCGCCGAATTGGCGGTCGCTCAGCCCAAGGCTGCGCTCAATTGGCGAGAGGACAGCCGGCAGGACGTAACGGTCGAGGTAGTTGCAGAGGTTGAGCCCGGTGAGCAGCGCCAGCGTCACCCGCGGCATCGCCGATGAAGCGCGCGGGGTCATCGACCACGTCAGGTCGCGCGCTTCCCGAAAGCCGCCGGCGCCTGACCCGAACGAGAAGCGGGCGCGGACAAGCACGGCGCCGAAGCGGAAGGTGCATCGCCGGGAGCCTTCACCCGATCCCACCCGGCAGCTTCACTCGACGAGCGGCCGAATCTCATGGAATTTTCCGGACTAAAACTTGTAGGCCATGCCGGCCCGCATGCCGTTCTGGTTCGTGAAATCGATGTGGGTCGTGTAATAGGTCGGTCCGATGGCCGAGCCAGCGTAAATCGTTCCCTCCCCTTTGAGGGTGTACGAGGTCGCCTGCCCGGCCGTATTGACGCTCTGGTCGTATCCGCCGGCGCTCTGGTCGAACACGCCGAGGTAAAAGCCCGCCCGATCGCTCAGGTCGTACTGGAGGGTCGCGTCGACGTAGTAGCCCAGCAGCAGCCGATTGGTGACATTCTGAAGGGTCGCGATGATCTGGTTTCCGGCCGTCGCCTCATTCACGCCCGCGGTCGGCGGCTGGAATACCTCGGTGAGCGTGTAAGTCGAGCCCGACTCGAGGATCGCCGGGCCGGCGCTGAAGAGCATATGCCAGTGGTCGCCCGCGTTGAAGACGAGCTGCGGCCCGAAGCGGATCGTGGCGTACGCGCCGTGGAGCTTGTCGTGGTCTGTGAGACCGACGACGAGCCCCGGGGTGCCGGAGGTCGTCGTGATGGTGTTGTCCAACGGTTGGGTCGTTATGGTCCGGTTCAGCGGAACGCTGCTGATGAGGATCTGGCCGCCGTTGGTGTCCGGCGACTCGTAAGCCGTGCCGTCCGCAGGCGCTGGCGGAATCTGGCCGTAAAGGTCGTACGTGTCCGTCAGGGTGGACATGTTGGAGCGCATTGTCGCGAAGGTGGCGGCCTGGATGTCGCTCAGGCTCAATCCGCCGAAAAAGTTGAGGGCCCATCGTTTGCCCAGTTTGCGCCCGTCGCGGGTGATGGTCACCTCCATCCCCACGTTGGCCTTTCCCGTCTTGGCGAGCCCGGAGGTGTCGGCCGTCGTCGCCGAGTAGATGTTCTGCTGCAGAAATCCGTCCGCCGTGATCTGGCTCGGGTCCATGTAGCTCCAGGTATTTGTCTTTCCGTCGGCCCCGTTTTCCGGTACGCTGGAGGAGGTGCCATTGCCGTTGTCTAGGCTGGTCGAGCGCGCATCCGGTTCGGTGCTGCCGTCGTGATAGAACCGTTGGATGTTCGGAGCCTCGCTCGGGACCCCTTCGGGCGCCCCGACCGTGCCGTTGCCCGAAAAGCGCGCCCTCACCCCGCTGATGAAGCGGTAGCCGAAGGTCACGGTGCTCCTCGGCACGTAGATGTATTCGTCCAGGTTGCTGAAATCCGGAATTTCCGTGGGCGGCTGCTGATGCTGGGCATCATCCCCGCCCCCTTCGTCTTGGGCGCGCAAGAGCGGGCCGAGGGCGAACAGAGCGGGCAAAAGCAGGGCAAGTCGGGTGAGTTTCATGCAGGAGCTCGGGTTGGACTCGCGTCCATCGGAAGTGTTGCAGGAGACTCTCAGGGGGCGTTCACGCGGGAGTCGACTTGAAAATGATCGTGCTGGCGGGAGGCAGGACAAGCGCCAACGACTGGGGGTAGCCGTCGGCCGCCACCGGCTCAGAGTCCCGGCCGCCGGCGTTGCCGGCCCCCGATCCTCCGTAGAATTCACTGTCGGTGTTGATCACTTCGCGCCAGCGGCCCGCCCGCGGCACCCCGATGCGGTAGCCTTCGCGCGCCACTCCGGAAAAATGCCCCACCACGAGGTAAAAGGTCTCCTCCCGGGCGTCCGTGCGCAGATAGCCGAGCACATTGGCGTCCGCGTCCTGGCAGGAGACCCAGCGGAAGCCTCTGGGATTGAAATCGTTCGCATGCAGAACCGGGTCGCCCGCGTAAAGCCGGTTGAGGTCGCGCACGAGCAGCCGAACGCCCTCGTGGTCGAGATACTGGCGCAAATCCCACTCGAGACCGGATTCATGGCTCCATTCCCGCGCCTGCGCGAATTCCCCGCCCATGAACAGAAGCTTCTTGCCGGGATAGGCCCACATGTGGGCGTAAAGCGAACGCAGGTGCGCCGCTTTGTCGTGGATGTGCCAGGCGCCCATCTTGAAAAGGAGGGACGCCTTCCCGTGCACGACCTCGTCGTGGGAAAAGACCGAGATGAAGTTCTCGGCGTATTGATAGAGCATCCCGAACGTGAGATCGTTCTGATGGTGGCGCCGATGGATGGGCTCCTTGCCGAAATAACGCAGGGTGTCGTGCATCCATCCCATGTTCCACTTGTAGTCGAAGCCCAATCCGCCTTCGGACGGCGCCTTGGTGACTCCGGGAAAGGAGGTGCTTTCCTCGGCGATGGTTGCGACCCCGGGATAGTGCCGGTGGACGAGATCGTTCACCCGGCGCAGGAAGTCGATGGCCTCCAGGTTTTCACGCCCGCCGTAGCGGTTGGGGATCCATTCCCCCGCCGGGCGGGAGTAGTCGAGGTAGAGCATCGAGGCCACGGCGTCCACTCGTAGCCCGTCGATGTGGTAGCGGTCGAGCCAGGCCATCGCGTTCGCGACGAGGAAGCACCGCACCTCGTTTCGGCCGTAGTTGAAGATCAGCGTGCCCCAGTCCCGGTGGGCCCCCTGCCGGGGATCGGCGTGCTCGTAAAGATGCGTGCCGTCGAATTCCGCGAGCGCAAAGCTGTCCCGGGGGAAATGAGCCGGGACCCAGTCGAGCAGGACGCCGATCCCCCTCCCGTGCAGGTAGTCGACGAACCACGCGAAATCCTCCGGCGCACCGTACCGGCGCGTCGGCGCGAAAAACCCGGTCACCTGATAACCCCAGGAGCCGTCGAACGGGTGCTCGGCGACGGGCATGATCTCGATGTGCGTGAATCCCATCTCGGCGACGTAATCGGCCAGGGCGGGCGCGAGTTCCCGGTACGTCATCGGGCGATCGCCGTCTTCGGGAATCCGCCGCCAGGATCCGAGATGCACCTCGTAGATGGACAGGGCGCGGTCGGGCGAGGCCGCCTGAGCCCGGCGTCGCTCCATGCGAACCCGCGCGTGTCGCACACGATCGCGGCG
>JBOHXF010000341.1:0-15657 GCA_050737455.1 Opitutaceae bacterium
GCCCGCGGCGGGCTGAGAGGGCTCGGCGCTCGCCGCAAAACGGCTCAAATCGTCGTCCCGGAAATCTCATCCCCCCGCGGGTCCGGACATGGTAGCATGCGGGCGGGACCGGGGTCCCGCCCATGAATTTCTTCCGCGAACACCCGGCGATCACGCTCGCCCTTATCGATCGCATCGAACAGGACGCCGTCCGCAACCTCCTGCCGTTCTGGATGGAATGGGCGGTGGACCCAAACGGCGGCTTCATCGGAGCCCTCAGCAACGAGCTCGTGCCCGATCCGGCGGCCAAGCGCGGGATGCTGCTGACCACTCGCATCCTGTGGGCCTACTCGGCCGCCTACCGGCGCCGCCGCGATCCCGCGTTCCTCGCGATGGCCTAACGTGCGCACGCGGATCTCCAGCACCGGTTTCGCGACCTCGACCAAGGCGGCTTCTTCTGGTCGATCCGGCCGGACGGTGCTACGTGGCGCGTTCGACGCTGAACAAGCTCGTGGACGGGTGCCTCCACACGCCGGAGGACATGCCGACCACGCGCCGTTCGCTCGACCAGCGCGCGGCCCTGATTCGGGCCAACCGGGGCCGCCGGGCTGACGCACCGCGAAACGGACGAATCTTGGCCGAAGCGCCGGGATTTGCCTGGAGTTGAGGGGCATCGGGCCGGCCCCGCGGACTTCCCTCCCCGGCGGCGCAGGCATTTCTTGACTCGAAAAGCTCCGCGCCGATTCCAAAATCCGCCGCAGCATGGATACCGCCACCCAGCTTCCGCCCGCGTCGCGCGCGCGCTGGATCACGCTGGCAGCGCTCGCCGTCATCGTGCTCGCGGGGTATCTTGCCTACCGGGACAGCTTCTCCGGGCCGTTCGTCTGGGACGATATCTCGGCGATCCCGGACAACCCCACGCTCCGGAGCTGGTCGACGGCCCTCCACCCTCCCGTGCTCGCCGGCGAGGGCGGACGGCCGCTGCTCAATCTGTCCTTCGCCCTCAATTACGCGGCCGGCGGCACGCAGGTGGGCGGGTACCACCTCGTCAACCTGCTGATCCACCTCGCCGCCGCCTGCGTCCTGTTCGGACTGGTCGGGCGAACGCTGATGCGGCCCCGTTTGCGTGACCGCTTCGGCCGGGACGCGCCTTGGCTCGCCCTGACCGTCGCGCTCCTCTGGGTCGTCCATCCACTGCAAACCGAATCGGTGACCTTCGTCTCGGAGCGCGCCGAGTCGCTGATGGGGTTGTTCTATCTCCTCACGCTGTATTCATTTGCCCGAGCCCTGGACTCGCCGCGCCCGGGGGCTTGGCTGGCGCTGTCCGTGGCAGCCTGCTGGCTTGGCGCCCTCAGCAAGGAGGTCATGGCGACCGCTCCGCTGCTGGTCCTGCTCTACGACCGAACCTTCGCGGCCGGATCGTTCGGCCGGGCCCTGCGGCGCCGCGGCGCGTACTATGCGGGCCTCGCGGGCATCTGGGCGCTGCTCGCCCTGCTGATGACGGGGACGGCCGACCGCGGAGTGGGCTTCGGCCGTGGCGTCTCCCCGTGGACGTACCTCCTGACATCCTGCCGTTCGATCATTCTGTATCTCAAGCTGGCGTTCTGGCCGCACCCGCTCGTGTTTTTCTACGGCACGGCCGAACTCCATGGCCTCGCCGAGGCCGCTCCCTACGCGGCGGCGGTCGCCGCCCTGGCCGCGGCCACGTTTGCGGCCCTCCGCTGGAGGCCGGCGATCGGGTTCGGCGCCGCCTGGATCTTCCTTATCGTGGCCCCGACCACGAGCTTCATCCCGATTGTCGGCCAGCCCATGGCGGAGAATCGCTTCTATCTCCCGCTCGCCGGGGTGATCGCGCTCGTCCTGCTGGGCCTTCATTCGATCGCCGGCCGGCGAAGCTTGGCGCTTGCGCTCGCCGTCTTGCCTCTGGCCTGGCTCACCACGAACCGCAACCGCGATTATGGGTCGGCCGTCCGTCTGTGGAGCGATACCGCGAAAAAAGTTCCGGCCGACGCGGAGGTCCGGCGCAACCTCGGCCTCGCCCTGATGGCAACACCCGGCCGGATTGAAGAGGCGATCGCCGAACTGCGGATGGTGCTGCGCCTGAGGCCCAACGTGCAGGCGAGCACCGAGCTGGGCTGGGCGCTCGCGCTCGCCCCCGGCGGGCTGCAGGCCGGCATCGCCGAGGTCCGCGCTGGCCTGCGTGTCGCGCCGGACAACGCGCTCGCCCACGACGCCTTGGGCATGCTCCTCACCCAGGCGGGCCGGCCGGAAGCCGCCATTCGGGAGTTCGAAGCGTCCGTGCGCGACCAACCCGATCTCGCGGAGGCGCGCAACAACCTGGCGAACGCCCTGGCCGCCGATCCCGCGAAATCGCGCGAGGCCGAGGCGGAATATCGGACGGCGCTGCGCATCAAACCCTATTACGCCGACGCCCATCGCGGTCTGGGGGCCCTTCTTTTGAGGGAACCGGGTCGACTTCCGGAAGCGATCGCCGAATTGCGGACCGCGATTGCCCTCCAACCCGACTCCGCCGCGGCGTACACCGACCTGGGATGGGCGCTCGCGAACACCCCGGGAAATCTCGAGCGCGCGATCGCCGAAGTCCGGACCGGCCTGCGCCGCGACGGCAGGGACCCCTTCGCCCACAATACCCTGGGCATGCTCCTCCAGCGGAACGGCCAGCTCGCGGAGGCGAAGGCCGAGTTCGAAACGGCGCTGCGCCTGAAGCCCGATTTCGCGGCGGCACATCTCAACCTCGCCGGCGCGCTGGCCCGCGACCCGGCGAGCGCCGGCCGGGCCGAATCCGAATATCGGGCCGCCGTGGAGGCCCAGCCCGATTACTTCGCCGCGTATCGCGAATGGGGAAAGGCGTTGATCGATCGCGGCCGGTACGCGGAGGCGGCTTCCGTCTACGAACGGGCCGTCGCGCTCGATCCCGCCTCGGCGGTCGCCCACGACGGCTTCGGCATCAGCCTCGCCCGCACGGGTCGTTACCCGGAGGCCGTCGCGCAGTTCCGGGCGGCGCTGCGCCTGGAGCCTTCCTACTCCTCGGCCCGGCTCGCTCTCGGCCTCACCCTCGCCCAAATGAACCGGACCGCCGAGGCTTCAGCCGAATTCCGGACCATCCTGGCCAATCCGGCCGATCCAAACGCCCCGGCCGCCCGAAGGTTCATGGCGCTCGTAGGCCGCGCGCCCGCTCCCTAGGCCGCGCTCCTCTTTCGCTCGGCCGAAAGGGTGCCGGATCGTGTTTTCGCGCCTTTGCGGCCATGAAGACCGTCGAAGCGGTCCATTGGGCAACGCCGGCCTTCGCAGCTCCGTGTCGCCGTCCGCGCCCGACGCAAGGCCGCCTAGCGCTTTCGACCGCGCCAGGGGATCAGGCGAATCCGCATCCGCGTCCCCTTTTCCGGAAAGCGGTCCGTCAAGTAAGATTGAAAAGTCCGCCATTGGTCCGACCGGAATCCCGCGGAGGCGATTTGAAAGTTCCGACCGCCATCGAATTTGATCAGAAAGGTTCCGAATGCTCTTCGGAATGAGCCGTAGGCCTCCAACTCTTCCCAGGCATATTCTTGGGCGGCCGGAAACAGAAGGGTCCGAATTTGGATCCGCTCCTCGTCCCAGGCGACGACCCGCGGCGTGAAGAAGACCGCCGTTGCCAATCCGATCAAAATGCCGCCCACTGCGCCCGCTATCCCGTCGCCAAGGACATTGACCGGCAGCCCGCCTATGCGCGCGGTGACATAACCGCACCCAACGACGACGGCGAAAAACCACCCAAAACCTTTCAGGAACGCGCGAGCAGGGCTGGGCTTCAGCACCATGCTTCCGTCCGAAGGGCTCCCCTGGCCATGCTCAGCGGCGATCATGCCGAATCGAAGGGTCCGTAGCCCGCTTCAATCGCGCCTCACGCGCAGGCCGGCGGCTTCCGCGGCGCATTCCAGGATCTCGACGTCCTTGATGCCGCGGGAGCCGGAAAAGGTCGCGGCGACGGGGCGGCCCTCCGCATCCGGGAGCGCGACCTCGGCGATCAATCGGGCGCAAAGCGATTCAGCCATCGATCGGCAAGGAAGCAGCCCGCCCGGTCAACGGCAAGCCGAGACCGGAGCCGCGCAACGTCCTCCTTCATGTCCTGCCCCCGGGAGCCGGGGTTGCTGTCCAGCCGATTTGCGTAAGATGTTCCGCCTTCCCCCACATGATACCGACACCCGTTCGCCGCCGGCTTTCCGCCCCCCGCCCCCATGGACGCTGAATCACGCGCCGAAATCGATCCGCAGGCGGCGTCCGGAGCACTCGACCAGATAGGAGTGCCGGGGGCCGGGGGGTCGTGGCTCCAGATGGTGTTCTCCTCCCTCGCCGTCCGAAATTTCCGCCTTTTCTACGCCGGCCAGGGGATTTCCCTGGTGGGGACGTGGATGCGACGCACCGCCATGGGTTGGCTCGTGTACAAGATCACGGGAAGCACGGCGCTTCTCGGCCTCGTCATGGGTCTTGCCACGTTCCCGATGTTCCTCCTCTCGCCCCTGGCCGGCTCGATCGCGGACCGCGTGGACAAGCGGCGCATGATCATCGCGACGCAGGTCGTCGCCGCCTTCGCTTCCGCGGCCATAGCCGCCCTGGTCTTCCTCCGCGTAATCACGATATGGGAGCTGATGGTGCTATCCACCCTGAGCGGGATCGCTTTCGCCTTCGAGGTGCCGACGCGGCAGTCCTTCATCGTCGAGATGGTCGGCCGCGACAAGCTGATGAACGCGATCGCGCTCAATTCGGGTCTGGTGAACTTATCGCGCATCTTCGGCCCCGCCCTGGCGGGCGTAGTCATCGGCACGATCGGGATGGGCTTCTGCTTCACGATCGATGCCTTCAGTTACGTGGTCGTCACGGTGACCCTGTGCCTGCTCCGCCTTCCCCCCTTCAGGAAGCCGGAGCGCCTCGCCTCCCACTGGACGGCGCTTCTCGAAGGGGCGCGGGAGGTGCGGAAGAACCGCCGGGTCCGCGTCATCCTGCTCATGCTGTTCGTCATGGGGGTCTTCGGCTGGTCGTTCCAGCCGCTGATGCCCGCGATCGCCCAGGACCTCCTCAAGCTCGGCGCCACCCAATATGGGGTCCTGATGTCGATGTTCGGCATTGGAGCCATCGGCGGGGCCCTTTTCGTCGCCAGCCGGAAGGCGGACAGCGATCGCAGGTCCCATGTCTTCGGCGGCGTTTGGATCATGACAGCCGGCCTCTTCCTCCTGGCCCTGCTGGGATCACGCCTCGGCTCCGGGCGCGCCGCTTTCTTGGGGGTGAGCGGCGCCCTGATTCTCGCGGGAGCGGGCGCCGTGACGTTCATGTCGACCGGCAACACCTTGATCCAGACGAGCGTCGATGACCGAATCCGGGGGCGCATCATGGGGATCTGGGCCGTGGCGTTCGGCGGATCGATCCCCTTCGGCGCCTTCCTTGCGGGATTCGTCGCCCAGGCAACATCCCCCTACCTCACGATCACCGGGTTCGCGGGGATCATGCTGATCGCAAGCCTGGCGATCTACTTCAGATTGCCGCCGCGTCAGGCGCATGCCATCGTGACCCGGAACTGATCCCGCGAACCTCCCGGCGATTTCGTGCATTCCCTCGGGAGGCTACCGCAGATCGAGAACCCTCTCTTCGGCAGAATCCATCCGGATTGTCGCTGCGCGACCGCGCAGCCCCAGTGCCCGGTGTCACGCTAGCGACACCTTCAAGACCGCGGCGATGTCGTCCCGGGGCGGAGTCTTCGGGTGCGCCACCTCGAGCCCGGCGCCCGTCTGGCGCCAGGCCAACTCCTCGTCCGTTCCCAGCAACTGGACCCGCGCGATCCGGCCCGGCCGGGTGTCCGCCGCCGCGCCGAACGAGCGGACGAAGAACCCGGCCTCGGGCCAACCGAGGAAGATCGCGTAGACCACGGTGCCGGCCTTGCTCCGCGTGAAGCGGATGTCGGCCGCCCCGAGGGCGGCGACGCTCTTGCCCTGGAAGCTCCCGGCCTTGATCGCATGCGGCCCCTCGCCGAAGACCTTCCACGGCCGGGTCGCATGGATCGCCTCGCCGTTGACCGCCATCCACTCGCCCAACTTTTCCAGGATGAGGCGCTCCTTCGCGTCGATCGTGCCGTCCGGCCTGCCGGGGATGTTGAGGATGAACGTGCCGTTCTTGCTTACCACGTCGACCATCCAATGGATTGCCTCCCGCGGATGGAGATAGCCGCCGTACTCGCCCGGACGCTCGCAGAGGGAACGCTGGTAATGCCAGTCCCCGATGCAGGTCTCGGACTGCCAGGCCTGGGGCCGGATCCCGCTCGCCAGGCCCCGCTCGATGTCGGCGACGACCGTCCCGGACAGAGGGTCGGGAACATTCTTGATATTGATGACCCCCTCCATGCCGCCGCGAGTCTGCAGGTTGTGGTTGTAGAAATAGGCCCCGAGATTCATCCCCGCCCAACCCAGCGGAAAGAGCGGATTGTCGAAATAAAGCACATCGGGGTCGTGCTGGTCGACCAGATCGCGGGTCCGGTCGTAGAAGTTCTTGACGTAGGAGGCGTCCGGCAGGGCGTCGAACGGATGCTTGGCGTTGTAGAGCCGCTGCGGGTCATGGCCTTCCCACCACTGGCCTTTGCCGTCGGGCAGGGTCAGGTCGCCGTCGTAGGGGACGTCGGCGCGCGGGCCCGTCCGGTCCGCCCCGTGGGAGGTCTGGAACCACCACCAGTTTCGGGCCTGGTGCACGGTGACGCCGAAACGCAAGCCCTGCGCCCGGGCCGTCTTCGCCCAGGTGCCGACCACGTCGCGGCGGGGGCCGATGTTGCGCGCGTTCCACGAGTGATGCCGGGAATCCCAGGCGTCGAAGCCGTCGTGATGGTTCGCCAAGGCGAAGAACAGCTTCGCGCCCGCCCGCCGGTAGATCCGCATCAGCGAGTCAGGGTCCCAGTTGAGCAGGGTCCACTGAGCGCACAGGTCCTTGTAGCCGAAAACCGAGGGCGGACCGTAGTGATCCAACTGATACACATTCTGGGGGGAGCCCTCGATGTACATGTTGCGGCCGTACCAGTCCCCGTCCTCGGGGACGCACTGCGGGCTCCAGTGGTTCCAAATCCCGAACTTGGCGTCCCGGTACCATTCCGGACATTCGTATTGCCGCAGCGATTCCCAGGTCGGCCCGTAGGGGCCGCGCCCAGCGAGGCCGGGAATGGGGGAGCGGAGGGGCACGCCGTCATGGGATCCACCCGGCACCGGCAGCACCGGCGGCTCGCCCCAGCCGGTGGGGCGCCAGGCGGCCGGATCGAGCTTCTGGCGGACGATGTCGCCGCCCTTCAGGGCGTAGAAGGTGCGCGCATCGGCGGGGCGGGCGCAGAACTCGGCGAAGCTCTCCGTCACCTGGCCGAAGCCCTTCGCCACGCTCCCGCCGGAAGATCCGGGCGCGGCCGGCGCCTCGGCGGCCCGCAGTTTTCCGGCGACTCCAGGGATCAGGGCCGCGCCGGCGGCGCTCGCCATCAGTTTGCAGAAATTCCGGCGTTTCATGGGGGGGTGGGCTTGAGGTCAAGAATCGCCGGAATATTCCGCCGCTGTCAATGGGCGGCCGGATTCGGCGAGATACCGCGAAGCCTGGACGGCCGTTCGGGAAAATCGCCTCGGCATTCACCGGGACTTTCGCCGCGCCCGAGCGGACGATCGAGCGCAACCGGCTGGTCCATGCCGCGTCCGTTTCGCCCGACACGCCAAGGCAGCTTCGGAAGCTTCCGCAGGGCGGCGCGTTTCGTGGCCGTCTTGATTGGGGGTGTCATGACGGCCGACGGTCTTTATCGTTGTCGCCGCGTGGGCGCGGACGAAAGTATCCTGATGCCACGAAGCCGTGCGCTTGGTCTCCTTGTCCGGGTTCTGTCTGCCCTGTCCGCCGCGTCGGCTTCCGCCCAGGTCTGGCACCCGCTGGGGCCGCCCAGGTTCCATGTCGGCGACGTGCACACCGACCAGGTGGTCTCCTTCGACGATTCGAGCTGGTCCACCTCGCCGCCTCCGGCCTTCGCCGGCAGTCCGACATGGGTGAGCTGGCATTTCCGTCCGGGAACTTCGCTGCGGGGCCGGGACCTGCTGGTCCGGCTCGGTCAGGAGCACGCGGCGAACCTCACCACCTGCGACGGGGCCTCGGTCGCCGGAGGCCTGGGCCAGGGGAGGCAGGCGGTCTTCCTCGTTCCCGGTCTGCTCGCGCGTGCCGGAGCGGACAATGTCGTCGCGGTCCGCGTGACCGACGTGGCGGGCTGGGCCGCTCTGCGCCGAGGCGAGTTCGGTTGGATCACTTTGGACGCGGAAGCGCCGCGCTTATCGGTTCTTGCCCGGAGAGCCAGCGCCACGTTGGAGCGAACGTTCGCGCCGCTCGGCCCCGCCGCCTGCGACTTTTTACTGCGCGGGCTGCGTTTGTCCGATCTCGCGAAGGCCGAGCGATCGACCGACCGGTCCAGGAAAATCGCCGAGAACTGGAGACGCCTGCGCGAAATCCAGGCCGATCCCGCCCGCTATGCCAGGGACTGGCGGTTCTACGCCCGGGGCAACGCGCTCGAATTCATGCGGGACAGCGAAGAGTACCTCGTCCCGGATTTCACGGGGAACGCCGTCCAGCGGCCGGCGATGGGCAGCGAATTGTCCGATTTCGGCTCGTGGTACGACATCGCCTATTCCGGGGGGACCAACCGTTTCTATATCGGCTCGGTCAGGCAGGGGGTCGGTCCGACGCATGAGTTCTTCAACACCGCCCGCGACGTTGCGCTGCTTGCATTGTACGTGCGGACCGGGTCAGGCGAACTGATCGACGGCGACGGACCGGGATGCTCCGTGGCCTGGTATCCTTACGGCTGGCGCACCACGACCCTCCGGGGCGGGCTGGAGATCGAATCCCGCGCATTCTTCACCCGATTCGACACCCTTGCGATCACCGGGCGGGTGAGCAACCGCGGGCGCACGGAGGCGCGGATTGCCCCCGGCCTCTTCGTCACCGCAAGGTCGAATTACGACGGCCGGACCGGAGGCCGGATCACCGGGAGGTCGGCGGCGGGAGGCCGGATCCTGTTCCGGAACGTCCGCGCAGGACTCGGCACGCAACCCGCGCTCTACGGCGACACCCTTGCCATCGGCTCCAGCCTTTTGGGCTGCCGGGCCGGTTTCGCGGATCGCCTGTGGCCGACCGCTCGGGGGGACGATCTGCGCGAGGCCCTCGGCCGCGCCCGGAGCTCCACGCTCGACGCTCCGGCCGGCAGCGCCCGGCTTCAAGGTCCGCCGACCGTGTTGCGCCCCGGCGCGTCGGTCGATTTCGTCTTCGTCGTGGCGGCGGCAGCCGGGGATGCCCGCGCCTCCGCGTCCTGCGATGCCGCGCTACGCAAATGGACCCGCGCGCCGCGCGCGGCCGTCGCGCATGTCGAGGCGGACTGGAGACATTTCCTCGGCGGCCTGCCCCGCCTGGAGCATCCCAGCTACCCCGAAGCCAAGCTGTACTATGCCGCCGCGACGGCGCTGCGCAAGAACCGCTACCTTTACCGGGACGAGGGCCGGCTGTACAGCGCCTCCTTCCCGGCCCGTGGCGGCTTCAATTATTTCTACCAGAGCGACTCATGCTGGAATCTGCTCGGCTATCTCGACTTCCGGCCGTCTTGGGCCGAGGGCCACGCCGTGCCGATCCTCGTTCCACCCTGCGAAATCATGGACCCTCATTTCTTCTGGTCCATGTGGGAGCTCTACTCGCGGCTGCCCGATCCGGATGAGCGGCGGGCGTTCGCGGCTCGCGTGTATCCGCTCCTCGAACGGGCCTACCAGGCCTGGCTCACCGAGGTCGACACCGACGGCGACCTGCTCGTGGCCACGCCCGACAATTGGGACGACAACCCCCGCTACGATCTCTTCTTCGAGCGGGAGCGCTACGTCCCGGGCTGGAACAGCTGGTGGAACGATCTCGTCCGGGCCTGCCGGCAGGCTCCGCTTGACGATCCGGCTCCGAGTTCGCAGCTCGGCTACGGCGCGGTCGTCCTGGGGCGCTTCGCGCGCATCCTCGGACGCACGGACGACGCACGGCAATGGGACCGGCAGCTCCGGCGCCATATCGCCGCCGTGGATTCGCTGTGGGACGCGAAGCTCGGGTATTGGACCGTGAGCTACCGTCACTCGGAACGCGACGACGTCCTGACCAGCTCCATCATCTATCCGATCTTCACCGATCTTTGCCGGGACCCGGCCAGGATCCGCCGGGTGATCGAGACGCGCCTGCTCAACCCCGCGGAGTTCGACGGACGCTTCCCCATTCCCACGGTGGCCTACGACGACCCGCGGTATTACCATCAAAAGCCCCCGTTCCAAAATCTCCCCGGCGGGCTGTGGCGCGGCAACCTGTGGATGCCGGAGGCCTGGATCGCCGTGAAAGGCTTGTACAAGTATGGCTACGAAGCCGAGGCCCGGCGCATTGCCGCGAGATTGGTCGACATGATGGCGCACCAGTCGGCGTCGGTCGGCCCCTACGCGGCCTTCTCCTTCAGCCCGGCGGAGTGGTACGACTCCCGCACCGGCCTCGCGCAGAACAACCGGGCGTTCTCCTGGTCGTCGGCCGTCGCGCTCGATTTGCTGCTCGGCAATTACCAGAACGAGCGCGTGCTGGGAGCGAATCCGGCCAGGGACGGATCGGTCGACGGCGCCGTCCGGGAAATCTATTCGTTCGCCGACGACCGCCGTCTGTTCCGGGTCTATCCCGGAAAGACCGTTTTCCCCCGGCTCCACATGGAATCGACGGACGGGCGGCCGATCGAGCGGAGCCGCCGCGTCGAATTCACGTTCACCGATCCGGCGGGGAATTTCCCCGGCGCGTCGATCGCCTTCGCGTTCGACGAAACGAAATGGCGGATCGTCCGGGCGGACACCGGCGCGCCTTTGCGGGCGGATGCCGACGGCTTGTATCGAACCCGGCTGGGCTCCCGGCTCGCGTTGTTGCCCGTGGGTCCATTCCGGCCCCCACCGGTTTCACCCCGCCCCAATCGCCGTGCCGCACGCCCGGGGCTGGCGTCGACGCCGGCCGCGCGCGCGTTCGGCTCTTCGTCCGAACAGCCGGCGCGCCGGTCGGAAGGTTGATCCAAGCTCCGAATGTCCACCGGATGGGCGGCTTCGCCGACGGCCGATTCCGCGCAAATCATCCGGTCCGGCCGACTTGGACGGCACGCGCCACGCTCAGCCCGAGACAGCGATTTGCCGCAAGTCGGCGCGCGCCGTCTCGTAGGTCGTCGAGAACGCGAGGACGCGCGGGTCGGGCGCGGCGTCTCGGACCCTGCACCATTCCCGGTAGAGCCCCGGCCACCAGTTCTCGTGCCGGGTAAGCCCCCGCTCACGGTAGCTGGCCCAGTCGATCACCACCTTCGACCAGCACCGGTCGCCGTACTCCGCGGCGCGCTTGGGATCGCCGATCTCCTTCACGTACCAATCCCGCCCGATCCGGGCATGCAGCACTTCGTCGGCCCAGTCGTAATCCTGGATCATCGCCGAATACGGATCGCCCGAAGCGAGGCCCACCTCCCATTCGAAGCGCTTGCCCGTCTTCGGCATGAGCCCCTGCTCGATGAAATAGAGGACCGCGTGCCGCTCGATCGGCTTCAATTGGGTGTTGAGCGCGAGCGACCATGTGAAATTGATCCGCACGAGCCGGGGCCAGTCGATACCCGCGCGGACGAATCCCACCTCCCCCATCATGGCGTGGCGCGCCTCGTCCCAAAGCTGCCGCGTCATGTCCGCGTAATACTCCCAGGGCTTGCCCCGGGTTTCCGCGATGATTGAAGCCATCATCTCCGGCACGTCGATCTCGCGCAGCCGCTTGTAGTACATCATGAGCGTCTTGGGCTCCGCGGGCATCTCCGGCGCGTACAGGAAAGCCTCCGCATGAACGCCCATGTTGTAAGGATCCGGGAAACGCTTGTCCCGCCGAGGCTCGGCGCGGAGAGCCAGGGCCCCCGGATCCGCCGAGAACCGCCGGACAGGCCCGGTGGGCTCGGCGGTCCCGCTCCCGTCGAGCGCGCCGGCTTGCGCGAGCCAGGCATCCAGCTCCCGCTCCCATTCGGCCAATTCCCGCCGCCGTTCAGGTGTCACCAACGCCGTGATGCATTTGGCGCCGTACTCCGCCATCTCGTCCAGTTCGACCAGGGCGAAGCGGCAGACCCGAAAGGAGGGATGGTCGACCAGCCGATTGGTCGTCTCGATGTGGCGGCGCAAAGCGGCGACCAGCGCCGGCACCGCGTGTCCGTAAGCACCGACGAGCAGGGCCGCCGTGTCCGGCGCAGCCAGGATTTCGTCGAAGAAAAGATCGAGCGCCTCGTGCGGAGGATGGTCGAGCCCGAGCGGCGGCTCGCGCATCTCCCCCACCCGTCGCCGCCACGCGGCCGCGTGCTCCGCGCAGTAGTGCGCGTGCAGGCTGAACCCCATTTTGAGCTCGTAGACCGGCTCCGCGATGAGGCGGCGGATCAGGATTTCGTGCAGCCGCCGGAACGCCCAGTGATGCCGCTTCAGCCGCGCCACGCAGTGGTCGATCGAAAGTCCGATCCGGGCGGCCTCCTCGATCGAACAGATCCCCGCGACCGGCGGGAGATCCCGATAGGAACGATACGCGTGGGTTCCGCTCATCTCCCGAACCTAACGCATTGCCGGGGGGTTTCAAGGCGCCGGTGTGATGGCCGTCGGCGCGTATCGTCCGGCCAGTGATGGGCGCCTGCGCTGCCGGATAGGCGCGGCGCCGAGGAGCCCGGAGTGGCCAGCCCAACGCGCTGGCACCCCTTTTTGGCCTTCGGGGATTCCCCGGGGAATCCGAAGCGGCCCACAAGGAGGATTGGAACCACCCTTCACGTCCTCCTCCGCCCTGCCTGCGGGGCTCCTCAGATCCTTGCATGGAGGCAGTTGCGCAAAGCCGCCGGCTCTGCGCCTGAATATTAGGGCCGCCGGCGCCGTCGGGGCGGCTGCCTTCCAACTGGAGATATCGCTTGCCGTTTGCCGTCTTTCGATTCGAGTAGTCAGGTGGAAATCCATATCGGCCAACGCCAACCGTAATGATCGCCACCCAGGACACCCTCAAAGGAAGAGCGGAGGCGCGGCTTGCGCCGGAGGAACGCACTTTGTCCCGCGTCCGGTCGGCCATCGCCGCGGCGCAGGATTTCCTGTTTTCCCGGCAGCACACGGAAGGATATTGGTCCGGCGAGCTTGAGGCCGATTCGATGCTCGAGGCCGACTACATCTACATGCACGTGCTGCTGGGCACGGGCGATCCCCGGCGCATGAAAGGCGCCTTGTCCGAGATCCTGCGGTGTCAGAACGAGGACGGTAGCTGGAGCCTCTATCCCGGGGGGCCCGGCAATATCTCGCTCGCCGTCAAGTGCTACCTCGCCTGCAAGCTGATGGCCATGTCCGCGGAGGATCCCCGGCTCGCAAAATGCCGCGCCTGGATCCTGGCCCATGGCGGGGTCGTGGCATGCAATACCTTCACCAAGCTGTACCTCTGCTCCCTAGGGCAGTACGACTACGATGCGGCCCCGGCCGTGCCTCCGGAGATCGTCCTTTTCCCCCGCTGGTTCTATTTCAATCTGTACGAGATCTCCTCGTGGTCCCGCGGCATTCTGGTGCCGCTCGCCATCATTTACGCCAAACGGCCGTTCCGGAAGCTCCCGCCCGAACGCGGCATCGACGAACTGTTCGTGGGCGGGCGCGCGAACGCGCACCTGCGCTTGCGGATGAACCTGAAGGCGCCCTGCTCGTGGCGCAATTTCTTCCTGGCGGTGGACCGGGTGATGCACGTGCTGGAGTCCGCGCAGGTCCTTCCGTTCCGCAAGCTCGCCCTGAAACGCGCCGAGCGCTGGCTCCTGGAGCGTCTGGAACTTTCCGACGGCCTTGGCGCCATTTATCCGGCCATGCTGAACGCGATCATCGCGCTCCGCTGCCTGGGCTATGGGGAAGATCATCTCCAGACCCGCCGCGCCCGCGCCGAATTCGAAAAACTGGGCATTGAGGAGCCGCCGAGCGAGGAGGCGCCCGACGGGCTCTTCCGGATGCAGCCGTGCACCTCGCCCGTGTGGGACACCGCGCAGGCGATGTTCGCCTTGGGCGAATCGGGCGTGAGCCGGACCGATCCGCGCATGCTCGGCGGTGCGGCGTGGCTTCTGTCCAAGGAGGTCCGCCGCCCGGGCGACTGGGCCGTCAAGGTCCCGGGCGTCGAACCCGCAGGCTGGTACTTCGAATTCAACAACGAGTTCTATCCCGACACGGACGACACCGCGCAGGTGCTGCTGGGCTTGAGCAAGGCGGAGCCCGCCCAGGGCGGCCGCCAGGACGCTGCCGTGCGGCGCGCGGTCCGCTGGCTGTTCGGAATGCAGTGCCGGAATGGCGGCTGGGGGAGCTTCGACAAGGACTGCACCAAGATGATCTTCGAAAACATCCCGTTCGCGGACCATAACGCGATGCTGGATCCTCCGACGGCGGACATCACCGGCCGCATCCTGGAAACGCTCGCGGCCCTCGGCTATACGACCGCCGACTGGCGGGTGGCCAAGGCGGCCCAGTTCGTCCTTTCCCAACAGGAGCCGGATGGAAGCTGGTTCGGCCGCTGGGGCGCGAATTATGTCTATGGCACCTTCCTCGCGCTGCGCGGGCTGACCGCGATCGGATTCAATCCGCGCGATCCGCGCTTCCAACGGGCGGCGCAATGGGTGCGCTCGGTCCAGAATGCCGACGGGGGCTGGGGCGAGACCTGCGGCACGTACGATCACCCCGAGACGCGCGGCCTCGGTCCGAGCACGCCGTCGCAGACCGCCTGGGGGCTGCTCGCCCTTTTGGCCGCGGGCGATTGCGAGTCCTCCGCGGTCGACGGAGGCGTCGCCTGGCTCCTTTCCCGCCAGCAGCCCGACGGCGGCTGGGACGAGTCCACCGGCCCGGGGTTCACCCGCCAGGCTCACTATACGGCAACCGGTTTCCCGCGGGTGTTTTACCTCGCGTACCATTATTATCGGCAATATTTCCCGCTGCTGGCCCTCGCCGGCTACCGCAGGGCAAAGGAAGGCGCCTCCTAAACGGCGCAGAGGTTACATCGCCATGGCTATTCCAATCTCCCAAATGTGGACCGTCGCCAGCTATATCGTGAAGAACCGGCTGGCCGGCAGGTCCCGCTATCCCCTCGTGCTCATGCTGGAGCCGCTGTTCCGCTGCAACCTCGCATGCGCCGGTTGCGGCAAGGTGCAATATCCGGCGCACGTCCTCAAGCGTCAGCTCAGCCCGGAGCAGTGCTTCGCGGCGGCCGAGGAATGCGGCGCCCCCATGGTTTCGCTGCCCGGCGGCGAGCCCCTCCTGCACCCGCGCATCGTCGAGATCGTGAATGGGCTGGTTGCACGGAAAAAATACGTGTACCTCTGCACGAACGCGCTCCTGCTCAAGAAGCGCCTGCCGGAGTTCACCCCCTCGAAGTACCTCACCTGTTCCGTCCACCTCGACGGCCAGCGCGAGCACCACGATCTTTCCGTGGCCCGCGAGGGCGGCTACGACATTGCCGTGGACGGCGTCCGCGAGGCGGTGAAACTCGGCTTCCGCGTGACGACCAATGCCACCTTCTTCGACGGCGCGGATCCCAAGTCCATCCGCGGTTTCTTCGACGAAGTCATGAACATGGGCGTCGAGGGCATCGTGC
>JBOHXF010000342.1:0-4118 GCA_050737455.1 Opitutaceae bacterium
TCCCATGAATGCCTTCCCCCCCCGCACCGCCGCCTCCGAAATCGAGCTTGGGACGGTGCTTCAGCCGAAGTTCGGCCCGGACGGACTGATCCCGTGCATCACGACGGACCATGCCTCGAACGAGGTGCTCATGTTCGCCTTCATGAACGCGGAGGCGCTGGCCAGGACGGTCGAAACGGGCCGCGCCACCTACTGGAGCCGCTCCCGCGGGAAACTCTGGATCAAGGGGGAGGAGTCCGGGCATGTGCAGCGGGTGAAGGAGTTGCGGGTCGACTGCGATCAGGATGTGATCCTCCTGCGCGTGGAGAACGTCGGGGGGGCCGCCTGCCACAACGGCTACCGGTCGTGTTTTTACCGGCGGCTGGCCGCCGGGGCGAATCCATCCGATCCCGCCTCGCTTCGGCTTGAGTTCGCTGCGGAGCGCGTGGTGGATCCCGCCACCGTCTACCGGCGCAAGCCGCACTGACCGGCCGGCGCCCCGGGTCTCAGACTTCGGCGGGCGCCTCGTCGAGCACCGTGAACATGAGCTCGGCGGACGACACCATCTGGTCGCCCACCTTGCACTGGCAGACGGCGGTCGCGATCTTTCCTCGGGCCTTGACGAGGCGCGCGGAGATGACGAGCTGATCGCCGGGCCGGACCGGACGGCGGAACTTGACGTTGTCCGCGCTCATCAGCAGGCAGGATTTGCTCCGCGACGCCCACTTGCGAAGCATCATCACGCCGGCCGTCTGCGCCATCGATTCGAGCTGGAGAACACCCGGCATGACCGGATTGCCCGGGAAGTGCCCGTTGAAATACGGCTCGTTGATCGTGATGTTCTTCAGGGCGGTGACTTCGTCCTCGCCGGAAAAGCCGACGACCCGGTCGATCATGAGGAACGGATAGCGATGCGGCAGGGCGCCCAAGATGCCCTGGATGTCCAGCGGGTCGTCGGCCAGGGCGGGCGGAGACGACGCGGGGGCGGACGGGACCGACTTCCTCCGGCCCCCCTTCCGCTCGCGCATGCGCTCGAACAGCGCCCGGGTCAGCTCGGCGTTGATCGCGTGGCCGGGCCGGGTGGCCACGATGTGCGCCTGGAGCGGGAGCCCGAGGAGCATGATGTCGCCTATGATGTCCAGGATCTTGTGGCGGACGAACTCGTCCTTGTAGCGCAGGGGCTCCTTCGAGATGATGGTGTCGCCCTTGATCACCACGGCGCAGTCGAGGGACCCACCGCGGATCTTGCCGAGCTTGAGCAGTTCCTCGATGTCCTCGTAGATCGTGAACGTGCGGGCGGCGGCGATCTCCGAACGGTAGACTTCCGGGTCGATCGCGAGCGAAAGATGCTGGGTATGGATGCCCCGGTCGTCGGCCGACGTGCACGAAATCTTCAGCCGATCACTCGGCAGCGCGATCATCGAGGAGTTCCCCCGGGTGACGGACACGGGCTCCTCGAGCGCGAAATACTCCCGCTCCTTGTCCTGCTCGGCCGGCTCCCCCCGGGTGATCATGGCCACGAAGTCCCGGGCCGACCCGTCGAGGATCGGCGGCTCGGAGCCGTCCATCTCCACGAGGACGTTGTCGATCCCGCACCCGTGGAGAGCGCTGAGGACGTGCTCGACGGTATGGATCTTGGCGTGGCCGACCTGGATCGTGGTCGCGCGGACAAGGTCCGCAACCTGATCGATTCGAGGCCGCAACTCGGGGGCTCCATGCAGATCGATCCGCCTGAAGACGATGCCGCGATCGACGGGCGCGGGCTTCATCGTGAGGGTGACGGCTTCGCCGGTGTGCAGCGCGCTCCCTTTGACCGAAACCTCGCGCGCAAGTGTGCGTTGCTTCATGGGCCGGCCGCAGTCTCGGGGCGCCGGACGCCGGAGAGCAAGCGCCTTCTCCCGCACTTGACAGGGCGGAGTCCGTGGAGTTATTCAAAAACCCCTTTTCCTCCGTCACCGAGTCCTCATCCCTCCATGCCCGCAGCCAACGACATCCGCAAAGGTCAGGTCATCAAGTTCAACGGGGAGCCCCATCTGGTCATGGAAACCCAGCACCGCACGCCGGGCAATCTGCGGGCTTTCGTCCAGATCAAGATGCGCAACCTGCGGTACGGCAAGTCGCTGGATCAGCGTTTCGCATCGACCGAATCGATGGAGGTGCTCTCGACCGACCGTCGTCAGCTCGAATTCAGCTACGCCGATCGCGACACCTACGCGTTCATCGATCCGAACACCTTCGAGCAGATCGAGCTCTCGGAGCAGACCCTGGGCGAGCTGAAAAACTACCTCACCGCTGGCGGAAAAGCGGACGTCCTTTTCGTGGACGACAAGGCGCTCACGGTCGAGCTGCCCTCCGCAGTAGCCCTGAAGGTGGTCGAATCGGCCGACGGAATCAAGGGCGACACCGCGAGCAACGTCCAGAAGCCGGCCAAGCTCGAAACCGGCCTGTCGATCCATGTGCCGCTCTTCATCAAGGAAGGCGACCTCGTCCGGGTCAGCACCGCGGACGGCAGCTACCTGGGCCGCGCGTAAGGCGCGGGCTCACCACGCCCGGCTCCAGAGCACCTTGAGATAGCGGCTTTCGAGGCAGTTGGAAAAGACCGGATGATCCGGGCCCGCCGTGGTCCGGTCGAAGAACTGGAGCCTGCGTCCGAGCCGGTGCGCCGCCTTGATCACGTGCCCCTCGAAGTCCTCCAGTGACAGGAGGCCGGA
Organism: Opitutaceae bacterium; assembly: GCA_050737455.1. Lineage (GTDB taxonomy): Bacteria > Verrucomicrobiota > Verrucomicrobiia > Opitutales > Opitutaceae > Palsa-1447. Next base: position 2,691 of record JBOHXF010000342.1, read on the forward strand.
GCAGGAGCAGGTGACGAAGAGCCCGCCCGGCTTCACGAGGGAGATCGCGAGCTGGTTCAGATCCTCGTACTTCTTGCGCCCTTCGTAATTGCCGGGATTGTCGCGCGTGAAAATGAACTTGGGCGGATCCAGGACGACCGCGTCCCAGCTTTCGCCGTTCAACCGCATCTGCCGGGCGTAGGCGAAAGCGTCGGCGTGCACGAACCGGAGCCTCGCCTGGTTCATGTTCGCGTTCCGCCTGGCCTGGGCGAGGGCCGTCTCATCCAGATCGACGGCGGTCACCTCCTCCGCCCCGCCCAGCAGCTTGGCGCAGAGCGAGAAGCCTCCCGTGTACGAGCAGAGGTCGAGCACCCGCGCCCCCGTGGTGAAGCGGGCCAGCGCCCGGCGGTTCTCCCGCTGGTCGCAGAAAAAGCCCGTCTTGTGCCCCTCCGAAAAATCGACCTCGTAGCGGACTCCGTGCTCGCGGATCCGCGTCGCGCGGGGCGCCGCGGCATTGATCTCCTTGAAAAGCGACGGCTTGATCCCTTCGAGGCTTCCCAGATCGTGATCGACCTGGATCCGCGCCTGGCGTGTCCCGGCGAGCTCGTGCAGGAGCGGGATCCAGCGCGGAAGCCGCTGGGCCATCCCAAGGCTCGTGACTTCGCAGAGCAGGGTCTCCGCATACCGGTCGACCACGAGCCCGCTCAGGCCATCGCCGTCGGAATTGACGAGCCGGTACGCGTCGGACTGCGCGTCGAGCTTCAACGCCTCGCGCCGAAACGCCACCGCGCGGCGCAAGGCCGCTTCGAAGTAGGCCTCCGAGGGCGGCTCCGTCCCGTGGCTGACAACCCGCAGGGGAATCTTCGCCCGCGGATTATAGAGCCCCGAGCCCAGGCGGTTCCCCGCCTTGTCGTAGACGGCCACCAGATCCCCCGGCTTCGCCCCGGGCGACACGGCGCCCAGGAGCCGCGGGAAGATCGCCGGCTGGAACGTGAAATACTTGAGCTGCGCCCAAGGCTCCGGCCAAGCCGGGCGGTCGGCCGCCTCGGGACGGTCCGCGTGGACGGGAGGCTTCGTCAAGCGACCCGTTCGACGATCAGCGGCGGCGGAGTCGGGCGCTTGGGCGCCAGGCGGTACGCGTTCTTGAAGTATTCGAGCGCCTGCTCCAGCTTGGCCTCGTCGTTGTAGTGAATCATCATCAGCGGCTCGCCCTGCTTTACTTGCGTGCCGATTTTCTTGATTTCGGAAACACCGGCCGACGGGTCGGGCTTGCCCTTCTTGTTCTGCGCCAGCACTTGCACGCCGCGCGCAATCATGCCGGCATTGATGGTGTGGACGTAGCCGCGTTTGGGCGCGGGCAGCTTGCGAATGTATTTGGCCGCCGGGAATTTCGACGGGTCGTCGATGAACGCGGTGTTGCCACCCTGGGCCGCGACCATTTCCTTGAAT
>JBOHXF010000343.1:0-3833 GCA_050737455.1 Opitutaceae bacterium
GTGCTCGTCTGCTGCAGGAACAGCGCGAGGGCGACCCCGATGCCGACGTAAATGGCGGTGTCCAGCTTGAGCAGGAGGGCCGACAGGAGCGTGACCAGGAAGACGATTGCGTCGGCCCGGGTGGAGCGGCAGGCGACACGCACCTGATGGCGATTGATCATCTTCACGCCGATGCGGATCAAATGGGCGGCAAGCGCGGCCACGGGAATGTAGTTGAAGATCGGCGTGACAAACAGGAGGACGACCAGGACGACGAGACTGCTCATCATCGAGGAGAGCTGGGAGGCCGCCCCGCTCTGGTAGTTGACGGCCGAGCGCGCGAACGAGGAAGATCCGGGCACGGCGCCGAACAGGGCGCAGGCCATGTTCGCGGCGCCCATGCCGATGAGCTCCTGGTTGGGCTCGATCTTCTGGCCGCTGCGGGCCGCCAGGCCCTTGGTGATCGCGGCCGCCTCGAGCATGCCGAGGATGGCGATGGCGACCGCGGTGCCCGCGAGCTCGGGCACGAGCCGGTGCACGCCGTTCGGGGCGAACTGGAAGCCGGCAAAAGCCGGGATCACCGCGGTCAGCGCCCCTTCGTCCTTGACCATCAGGAAGGGCGGGTGGGGATTGTGCAGGGTGTACACCCTCGCGGCGATGCCGAGCAGGGCGAGGCCGATCAGGGCCTCGGGCCATTTGGGGCGCAGGCGCTGGAGGAGCAGGAATATCCCGAGCGTCGCGACACCGATGCCGATCGCCCAAAGGTCCACACGGCCCGTGAAAACATGGTCGAAGACGCCGCCCATGTTGCGGACGAAGCTCACCTGGATGTCCGTGGCGTAACCGAGCACGTTATGGATCTGGCTCGCGATCAGGAGCACGCCGATGGCGGTGCTGTAGCCGACCACGACCGAGCGGGAGATGAACTTCGTGATCTCCCCGAAATTGAGCAGCCCGGCCATGAGCTGGATCACGCCGATCATGAAGGCGAGGTACACCGCGAGCTGCAGGGGCTCGAGGCCGGTCGCGTGGGTGTACTCGGCCACGGTGGCGGCGACGATCAGGCTGATCGAGCTGGTGGGCCCGAAAACGTGGTGGCGGGATGAAAAGAACAGCGAACCGACGAATCCGCCGATCATGAGCGAGGCGATCACCGGCGTGGGCGGCAGGTTCAGGATCAGCGAGAAGCCGATCGCCTGGGGGATGGACACCAGGGTGAGGGTCGCCCCGGCGACGAGATCGGAGCGGAATTTTGGCCAGGAGTAGCGCCGCAACTCCCTCACGAACGGCACCCGGACCCGGAACAGGTGGGAGCCCAGTGCCGCGACCTCCCCGGTCAGCTCGTTGAGTTCCGCAATCGGGTCCACGCCCAACACTGACGGCGGAACCGGATGTTCCGGCAAGCCAGATTTTTACGACGCCCGGCGCGGCTTTCCAATTTCGTAACCGTTCCGCCGCCGGTTTGTAACATTCCGCCGGTAAGGTGCCGCCTGTACCGCCAACTCGAGCCGGCTTGCCCAAACAGCCAACGAACCATCCTTCGCTCCAATCAAAAAGTTCATCATCTTATGAAGAAATCATCCTCGTTACCCCTCCTGACCGCCGCCCTCCTGGCCGTTTGCTCCACGCCGGCCGCGACCCCCGCCTCGGTCCAGATGTTGATCAATGGCGCCGGTTCCACGTTCGACTATCCGGCGTTCACAGAATGGTTCGAAGCCTACCAACAGGTGGACGCGGATGTGCGCTTCAACTATCAATCCATCGGTTCGGGCGTGATCCTCGGCCGGTGGGGCATCTTCGTCATGATCCTGTTTCTGCGGGCGGATCTGCTTCCGTGGCTCCAACGGTGGTTTGGATTCCTGCCCCTGTTCCACGGCCCGATCTATGGCGTCAGCATGCTGGCCGGAGAGATCATCATCGCCATCATGTGCGTTCCGATCATCACTTCCATCTCGCGGGAGATTCTGCGCTCCGTGCCGGGTCTGCAGCGCGAGGCGGCCTACGCGCTCGGCGCGACCCGCTGGGAAGTGACACGCGTCGCCGTGCTAGGCAATGCGAAAAAGGGCCTGTTCGGCGCAGTCATTTTGGGATTGGGCCGCGCCCTCGGCGAAACGATGGCGGTGACGATGGTCATCGGCAATACCCCGCAAATCGTGGCTTCTTTGTTTGCGCCCGGCTACACCCTGGCGAGCGTCGTCGCCAACGAATTCACCGAAGCCACGGGCCGCCCGTATTTGAGCGCATTGTTCGAACTCGGTTTGGTGCTCCTGGCAGTGACGGTGCTGGTCAATATCGTTGCGCAAGTGCTGCTGAAGACCTTTGCAGGGCCGACCCTGAAACCATCCCAATAAAAACACTGACAACCGGCTGCCCCCTCCTGGATGGCCGGAGATCGGCGCCCGAGGCAAAGCCGCGGCGCCGACACGCGTTTCGGGGCCGCTGGCAGGTGCTTTCCCGGGATGGATGAAACGAGGCCGACAGTCGCGCCGAAGCGGGGCGCTTCTGTCGGGCTCATTCATTCTAGCGCACCCGCGCAAGCATCAGTCCGCGCTCAAGCGCGTAGCCCAGCAGGCCGGTGATGGGCAGCGTCAACACCCACGCCCACACGATCCGCTCCACGATGCCCCACTTGACCGCACTCAGCCGGCGCGTTGCGCCGACACCCATGATCGAGGTGGCGATCACGTGGGTCGTCGACACCGGCGCGCCGAACAGCGAAGCGCCGTGAATGACCAAGGCGGAGCTCATTTCCGCGGCGAAGCCGTCCACCGGGTGCAGCTTCACCATGCGCTGACCCATGGTGCGGACGATCCGCCAGCCGCCGGCCGCCGTTCCCGCGGCCATCATGCACGCGCACACGCCGATCACCCAGGCCGGCACTGCATTGAACGCGGGCAGTTCGAAGGCGTGCGCCCAGCCCGGAAGATGCCGAAAGATGCCTCTCTGGGTCGCCGTGACCAGCGCGAGCGTAATGACGCCCATGGTTTTTTGGGCGTCGTTGTTGCCGTGCCCGAATCCCAGAAAGGCCGAGCTCAGGATTTGGCCCTTGGCAAACAGCCGGTTGACGAGGCGCGGCGTCGCCCGGCGGAACGCCACGTTAAGCAAGAACATGAGAATCAGGCCCCCGGCGAATCCCACGAGCGGGGAGGCGATCATCGGAAGGATCACCTTGGGCCACAGGCCGGCCGACCATCTTAAAACCATCCAGTTTCCGCCTGCGCTGGCCAGCCCCGCCCCGCACAGCCCGCCGATCAGCGCGTGGCTGGAACTGCTCGGCAGCCCCAGCCACCAAGTGAGCAGATCCCAGGCGACGGCGCCGAGGAGCGCCGCCAGGATGGTTCCAAGGTCGACGACGCGCGTGTCCACCAGCCCGCCGCCGATCATCGCGGCGACCCGGGTCCCGGCGAACGCGCCGATCAGGTTCCATGCGGCCGCCCAGACGACCGCCTCCCGGGGCGACAGCACTTTCGTGGAAACCACCGTGGCGATCACGTTTGCCGAATCGTGAAAGCCGTTGATGTATTCGAAAACCAGCGCGGCGGCCAGGACGGTGAAGAAGAGGCCCATGGGTTTCGCCCGAGGCTCAGGAATTCTTGAGGGCGATCTGGACAACCACATTGCCCGCGTTGCGGCAACGGTCCACCGCCTGCTCGATCATCTCGAAAAGCTCCTGTAGGATGATGAGGCGCTTGGCGTCGATTTCGGCCCGGTACAGTTCGCGCAGCAGATTCAGCATGACCTTGTCCGCCTCGCCTTCCGCGAACTGCAGGCGGTCGTGGGCCTCCCGGATGCGGGAGAGGTTGGTCCCGCGGCGGAGCTGCTTCACCATGAATACCACGGCCTCGACCCCCTTG
>JBOHXF010000344.1:0-8329 GCA_050737455.1 Opitutaceae bacterium
AACATGCTCCGGGTGTGGGGCGGCGGGATCTATGAAAGCGAGGACTTTTACGACTTGTGCGACGAACTGGGGCTCCTGGTCTGGCAGGACCTCATGTTCGCGTGCACCCGCTATCCCGCCGACCGCGCGTTCCTCGCGAGCGTGCGGGCCGAGACCGCGTTCCAGGCGCGCCGGCTACGGCACCGCGCCTGCCTCGCCCTTTGGGCCGGCAACAACGAGGTGTTCAGTTGCAACGCGCACGAGCTGAAGCCGAACCGCCGGCTTTACGCCGAGTACGAGGCGCTCTTCCATCGCGCGATTCCCGGGGAGCTCGCCTCGCACGACGGCGTCACGCCCTACTGGCCGTCGTCCCCCTGGCACGGCCGGCCCGATGAGAGCCACGGGGCGGGCGAGCGGAGCGGAGATACGCATTACTGGGATGTCTGGCACGCGCGGCATCCCGTGAAGGACTACGAGAAATGGGCTTTCCGCTTCGTCTCGGAATTCGGGATGCAGAGCTTCAGTTCGCCGGCCACCCACGCGACGTTCCGCCCGCCGGGAGACGACGGCAACGTGTTCGGTCCGGTGATGGAGACCCACCAGAAGAATCGGGCCGGCAACCAGATCATCCTCGATTACGTCTCCCGCCGCTACCGGTTCCCGAAGAGCCAGGACGCGCTGGTCTACCTCTCCCAGCTCAATCAGACCGACTGCATGCAGACGGGGGTCGAGCATTACCGGCGGCTGATGCCCCGGTGCATGGGCGCCCTGTACTGGCAGCTCAACGACTGCTGGCCGGTGGCGTCATGGAGTTCGATCGAATTCACCGGACGCTGGAAGGCGCTGCACCACGCCGCCCGGCGATTCTTCGCGCCGGCCATCGTCTCCGCCCGGATCGACGGCGACGACACGGTCGCGATCGGCAATCGCCGGGAGGCGACCGAGCGGCGGATCGAGCTGTACACGATCTGCGACGCCCCGGCTCCCACGCGCGGCCGGCTCGTCTGGGATCTGTTTCGCCTGGACGGGCAGAGGATCCTCGGCGGTCGCCAACCCGTGATGCTCCGCCCGGGCGAGGCGCTGCGACGGCGCACACTGGACCTCGCCGCGCCGATCGCCCGCCATGGGCGGGATGCGCTCTTTCTGCGCATCGGCCTGGACCTTGCCGGGCGGCGGGTAAGCGAGGACACCGTCTTCCTCTCGCCGCCCCGCTTCCTCGCCCTGCCGCGGGGACGCGCCGTCTGCCACCTGCAGCGGCGGTCGCCGACGCGGGTCCGGCTCACTTTCGTCTCGCCCGTGTTCCAGCACCGGTTCTGCTTCGATTTCCCCGGCCTGGACCACCGAAGCGACGACAATTTCTTCGAACTGTACCCCGCCGAACCCAAGTCGGTCGAGGTGGAGTTCGCCGCTCCGCAGTCCGCCGCGCGCTTGCGCCGGATCCTGCGGTTCCATTCGCTCGTGGACACGTATTAGTCCCATGCTTTCCGACGGCCCCACGGTTTCGAATCGATTTTGGCGCCTAAGCGCGCCGCCGGACGGGGCTCCGCGGAGGCGATTGACCACGGCGGCGGCGAAAACGGACGGAAATTAAACTGGCCTTTGTGAAACCTCAGCGTAGGTCAAGCCGGCCAACGTCACCCACCGTCGGCGATCCCCAGGCTGGAATCCGGATGTTCCGTGTGAACCGGACCTGATCCCGCAGAAACCCGAAACATGGAATCCGCCCCGCTCGACACCGCCCCCGCGCCCCACGCCACCTCCGCCGAGGACCGGGTGCCGGTGAAGCAAAAGATCGGCTACGGCGTCGGCATCTGGATCGACCAGTGGGGCCACTGGCACTACCCGAACCTGGCGGCGCTGGTGTACAACATCTTCCTCGGGGTCAACCCGGTCCTTGTGGGCATGGCGGTGGTCCTCAATCGCCTGTTCGACGCGGTTTCCGATCCCCTCTTCGGCTGGCTCTCCGACAATACCCGCTCGCGTTGGGGCCGCCGCCGCCCGTACATGCTGGTTGGCGCGATCGTCGCCGGGCTGTGCTTTCCCATCATCGTCTGGGTCGGGCCTCATTGGGGGTACACCCATCTGTTCGGCCACAGGATACCCTATTATTTCTGGTTCATGCTGGCCTCTTCGGCGGTGTACCTGCCGCTCGTGAGCTGCTTCAACATGCCGTACCAGAGCCTGGGGTACGAGCTGACGCCCGACTATCACGAGCGCACCGTGGTGTTTTCCTACCAGAACATCGCCAAGACGCTGCCCCAGGCGGGGCTGTTCTTCGCCGGCCTGTTCCTTACGATGTCCGTTTGGGTCGGCGCCGACCGCGCCAACCTGTTCGGCCGCCTAAAGCGGCTGTTCACGACGACCTCCGCCTGGGCGGGATCGCCTAACGGAACCAAACCCAATCTGCTGCTCAGCGCCCAGGTCTTTTGCGTCCTGTGCGGAATCATCATGATGATCGCCGGGCTTGTCTGCTTCGCGCTGGTGCGCGAGCGCTACTACGGGAAGGTGGTCGCCACCAACCAGACGAAGATCTCCATCCGCGAAACGCTGTGGCAGACGCTGCAATGCCGGCCGTTCCGGATCGTGGTCATGATGAACCTCGCCTACAGCCTCGGCCTCAGCATGGTCGGCACGCTGGGCTACTACGACACGGTCTATTACGTGTGCGCGGGGAACGTTTCGACGGGCTCCCGCTGGAATTTTCTCATGGGGCTCGCCGGGATGGGGCTCGGGATCGCGGGGGTACCGGTCTTCGCCCGATGCTCGCGCCTGCTCGGCAAGCGCCGCGCGATCCTCCTCGTGTTCGTCTGCGCGATGGTGATCTTCGTCGCGAGCTGGTGGCTGTACAATCCGAAGCTTCCAGGACTCCAGGTCTTCGCGTCCGGATTCATTTCCTTCATCGGCGCCGGCTTCTGGACCATCTGGAGTTCGATGGTGGCCGATGTCGTCGATTCCGACGAGCTGCAGAACGGCCGCCGCCGGGAGGGTTCCTTTGCCGCTTGCAGCTCCTGGATCACCAAGGTGGGCATGGCGATCGGCGCCGGCACCTCGTTCTGCATCCTGGGCTGGGTCGGCTTCCACGCCGAACTGGAGGGCCACCAGTCGGTCCACACGCTCTTCATGATCCGCTTCCTATTCGCCGTCATCCCGGTCATCGGGCTGACCCTGGCGCTCGTCGCGCTGGCCCGCTTCCCGCTCAACCAGGAGCGCGTGGAGGAGATCCGCGCGCAGCTCGAAGCGCGCCGCGGCACCGTGTGAAATCCCCCTCTTCCCCCATGCGCCCAGCTTCCGCCGGTCTTGGCCTGCTGATCGCCAGTTTCGCGATCCGCGCGGCCGCCGTCCCCGTGTCCCTCTCCGTGCCCGCGAGCGATCCCGCGATCGTTTACGAGGGGCGCACCGCGTCCGGCCCCGACGGGTCCGTCCGGATGGGCTTCCCCGGGGTCACGGTCCACCTCCGGTTTCGCGGCGAAAGTCTCGCGATGAGGACGCGCGCGACGCTGGGTCCGCTTTATTTCGACGCCAGCGTCGATGGAGCCCCATATCGGAGGGTGCGGATCGAGGCGGCCGAAGGCGTCACCCCCGTGGCGACAGGCCTTGCCCCGGGGCCGCATACCCTGGAACTCGTGCGGCTCAACGAGAGCTTTCAGGGCGTCTGCACGCTGGAGGGATTCGAGCTCGGGCCGGCGGGCGCGCTCCTGCGCCCGCCAGCCCTGCCCGCAAGAAAATTGATGTTCATCGGCGACTCGATCACCTGCGGCGAAATGATCGGCTACCGGCCGGGCCGCTCCCTCGAAGAAGCTCAAGTCCCCGAGAACTCCGATGCGCGGCTTTCGTACGGGATGCTCCTCGCGCGGCGCCTCGGGGCCCAGTGCAATCTGGTGAGCTATGGCGGGCGCGGGGTCATCCGCGACTGGCAGGGAATCCAAGCCACGAACAACGCCCCGCAGTTTTACGAACTCGCGCTGCCCGACGACCCGGCCTCGCTTTGGGACGCTGCGCGCCATGTCCCGGACGCGATCGTCTTTGCCTTGGGGCAGAATGACTTCAGCTCCGGCATCCCCGACGAGACGGAGTTCGTGAACGCCTACGTGGAGTTCGTCCGCCGGGTGCATGCCGACGCGCCCCACGCGTTCATCTTCCTGATGGACTCCCCAATGCTCGACGACGACGGCGCCCACGGCCCACGGCGGAGCGTCCTTCGCTTCTACCTCCGGCAGATCGCCGCAAAGCTCCACGACCCGCGGGTCGCGCTCGCTCCGGTCCGCTACACCTCCGGGGTCCCCGGCAATGGGCATCCGACGGGTCGGGACCATGTCGCGATGGCGGACGAACTCGAGCCCCTCCTTCGCCGCGCGCTCGGCTGGTGAGCCGGGCCGCGAGCCCTCCGGGGGTTATCTTCGGCCATCCATCCGTCTCAATTTCCACGGAAGAATTCTCATTTCGCCGGGTGAAGGAAGAGAGTAAGATAGCGCCGGCGCTCGCAGTTGGCTCCCATTCGCGTTTTCCCCCGCTCCTCCCTCATGATCAAGCTCCCCTGCCTCATCCTCGGCGCCGCGCTCGCGGCGACCACCGCACACGCCCAGAAATTCGAGGGCCTCGCCCCCACCCCGCCGATGGGCTGGAACACCTGGAACACCTTCGGCGGCAATTGCAGTGAGGCGCTCGTCGAGCAGACCGCCCAGGCGATGATCGCTAGCGGCATGCGCGACGCGGGCTACAAATACATCGTCATCGACGATTGCTGGGCGAAAAAAGAGCGGGACGCCTGCGGCGACCTGGTGCCGGACCCCGTCAAATTTCCCCACGGCATGAAGGCATTGGGCGACTATCTCCACGCCCACGGGTTCAAGTTCGGGATCTATGGCTGCGCCGGCGATCTCACATGCGGCGGCTATCCGGGCGGACGCGGGCATGAGTTCCAGGACGCGCGGACCTACGCCTCGTGGGGCGTCGATTACCTCAAATATGATTGGTGCAACCATGGCACGGCCAACGGGCCCGAGACCTACCGCACGATGGGCCGGGCGCTTCTGGCCGCGAAGCGGCCCGTGGTCTTCAGTCTTTGCGAATGGGGCCAGACCAAGCCGTGGCTCTGGGCCGCCTCTGTCGGGGATCTCTGGCGGACGACGGGCGATATCGCGCCGCAATACTCCGGGGTCGGAAAGAACCATCCTTGGGAGCACGGCTGGAAGACTCTGCTCGACCTGAACGTCGGCCTCGAAAAGTACGCCGGCCCGGATCATTGGAACGACCCGGACATGCTGGAGGTCGGCAATCCCGGGCTCACGCTGGCGGAGTCGCGCGCACACTTCAGTCTTTGGTGCATGATCGCCGCCCCTCTGATCGCCGGCAACGATGTGCGCCACATGACTCCGGAGATCCGCGCCATCCTCACCAACCGGGCGGTGATCGCGATCGACCAGGATCCCCTGGGCCATGAGGGCTTCCGCTACCGCGTGGAACCCGACAAGGAAATCTGGGCGAAACAGCTCTCGAACGGCGAATGGGCCGTTTGCGTGCTGAACACGGAGGACCATCGGGCGACGCTCACGGTGGATCTGCGCGAGCTGTCCTTTCTCACCGAACAGTATTATGCCGTCACCGACGTCTGGACGGGCCGGGACGATGGCACCACAATCGATCCCAAGACCGAGACCCTGGCCGCGCACGACGTCATGCTGTTCCGGCTGAAACCTTCCTCGTGAACCGCAGGACGTCCACCAGCGCCGGTCCGGACCCGGATCAGTCGAACACGACCGTTTTGCGGCCGTAGACGAGCACGCGGTGTTCCAGATGCCAGCGCACCGCGCGCGCGAGCACGCGTTTCTCCAGATCGCGGCCCTCGCGGATCATGTCGGCGACGCCGTGCCGGTGGCTGACGCGGGTCACCTCCTGCTCGATGATCGGCCCCTCGTCCAGGTCGGCCGTGGCGTAATGCGCCGTGGCGCCGATCAGCTTCACCCCGCGCTCGTGCGCCTGATGGTACGGCCGTCCGCCTGCGAACGCGGGCAGGAAGGAGTGATGGATGTTGATCACGGGCCGGCCGAACGCGGCGAGAAAGTCTCCCGACAACACCTGCATGTAGCGGGCCAGCACAACGAGGTTCACGTCGAGCGCCCGCAGGATCTCCAATTGCTTCGCCTCGGCGGCGCCTTTGCCCTCCGGCGTCACCGGAATGGGGTGGAAGGCGATCCCATAGCCGCGGGCGGCCGCCTCCAGATCGGTGTGATTGGATAGGACCGCCGCGAATTCGGCCGCATAGGCCCCGGCGCGCCAGCGCAGCGCGAGCTCGTGGAAGCAATGGTCGGCCGTGGAGACAAACAGCGCCACGCGCGGCCGGTCGGCGGACGAGGACACGCTCGCCTTCATCCCGAGGCTCCGTGCGAACGCACGAAAAGCCTCCGCCTCCGATTCCGGAGCCGAACCGCCGGGGCCGCCTCCCACGGCCCCGAGGCGACCGGGGGAGGGCAGATCCGCACAGGGCTCCCACTCGACGCGCTGGAAAAAGATCCCCGCCTCCATGTCCCGGTGCTGGTCAGCGTGGAGGATGTTGCCCCGGCGCTCGAAGATCCACCCCGCCACGCGCGCAACGAGGCCGGGCTGATCCGGACCATGGAGCAAGGCGATCAGGGTCGCCGGCGGTGGGGCGGCCTTCATCGGACCTTGGGGTTTGGCGCGTCCGCCCCCGCCTCGTCCACGAGGCGGACGTTCCCCTTGTAGCTCTGGATCGGGCGGACGCCCAGCGGCTTGGTCCGCAGGGCGCGGATGCCGTCCATCGCGGCGCGGGCGCCCGTGATCGTGGTCATGATGCACACGCTGTGGGCATAAGCCGCGGACCGGATCGCGTTCTCGTCGCGCCGGGGGATCATGCCGCCCGGCGTGTTGATCACCATCGCAATCTGGCCGTTCTTGATCATGTCGACGGCGTTCGGCCGGCCTTCGCTGATCTTCGCGAGCCGTTTCACCGCGACTCCGGCATCCGCCAGGAACCGGGCCGTGCCGCTCGTCGAATAGATCGCGAATCCCAGCTCCGCCAGTCCGCGGGCCAGCTCCAGCGCCCGGGGCTTGTCGGCGTCCTTGATGCTCAAAAACACGTTCCCGCCGGCCGGCAGGCCCGGTTTGGCCGCGGCCTGAGCTTTCGCGAATGCGAGGCCCAGATCCTCGTCGAGCCCCATCACCTCCCCTGTCGACCGCATTTCCGGGCCGAGCGCGATCGTAGCGCCGGGAAACCGCACGAACGGAAACACGGCTTCCTTCACGCACCAGTGCCGGGGAGTCTGCTCCCGGGTGAAGCCCAGTTCGTCCAGCTTGCGGCCGGTCATCACCTTCGCCGCGAGCTTCGCCAGAGGCACGCCGATCGCCTTGGCCACGAACGGCACGGTGCGCGAGGCGCGGGGGTTGACCTCCAGGACGTAAAGCTGGTCGCCCTTGATGGCGAACTGCACGTTCATGAGCCCGACGACCCGCAGTTCCCGCGCGAGGGCGGCGGTGGCCGCGCGGACCCGGCCGAGAATCTCCGGCGAAAGCGTGTGAGGCGGCATGACCATGGCGGCGTCCCCGGAATGCACCCCTGCGAATTCGATGTGCTCCAGCATGCCGCCGATGACGCTTCGCTCCCCGTCGCTGAGGCAATCGACGTCGAGCTCGATGGCGTCCTCCAGAAACTGGTCGATGAGGACCGGCTTGCCGGGCATCACCTCGAAGACCTGGCGGACCACCCCCTTCAGCTCGTCCTCCCCATACACGATGAACATTCCCCGGCCGCCCAGGACGAACGACGGCCGCAGGAGCACGGGATAGCCCAGCGCGCGGGCGGAGGAGATCGCCTCGCCTTCGCTGAGCGCGGTGCGGTTATCGGGCTGGCGCAGGCCGACCCGGTTAAGGATGGCCGAGAAGAGCTTTCGGTCCTCGGCGGCGTCGATGCTTTCCGGCGGGGTGCCGATGATGTTCACTCCGGCCGCCTTCAGTGCCGACGCGAGATTGAGCGGAGTCTGGCCCCCGAACTGGACGATGGCTCCCTCGCAGCGCTCCTGCTCGTACACTTCGAGGACGTCCTCCAGCGTCAGGGGCTCGAAGTACAGCCGGTCGCTCGTGTCGTAGTCGGTCGAGACCGTTTCGGGATTCGAGTTCACCATCACGGTCTCGAACCCGATTTCGCGCAGCGCGAAGCTGGCGTGCACGCAGCAGTAGTCGAATTCGATGCCCTGGCCGATCCGGTTGGGTCCGCCGCCGAGGATCATGATCTTGCGCTTGGCCGAGTGCAGGATCTCGCTCTCGTCCCCGTAGCTCGAGTAGTAGTAGGGGGTAAAGGCCTCGAATTCCGCGGCGCAGGTGTCGACGAGCCGAAAGG
>JBOHXF010000345.1:0-2304 GCA_050737455.1 Opitutaceae bacterium
ACCATTGAGCTACCAACCCGGGTCCCAGAGCGGAGGAACTTCGCTTCCGGAAGGCGCGATTGGCAAGCCGATTTTCCCCACGGCGGCCGGCCCCGCTGGCGCAAGCCCGCGAATTTCGGAAACTTCCGTATGCGGGGCGAGTCGAACAGCTTCGCCCGCGCCGCCTCGGGACTCCCCGGGCATTGTCATTTGCCCGCGGCTTCCATAGCCTTGGTCCAGAGGTCAAATCTTGGGAACAATCCAACAATATACCCATCAGACTCACGCGGAACGCATGTCTACCAAAGCCCAGGAAGTTGCGTTGGACCGCCTCCTCGTGGACCGTTTCAAAAGCGGCGACGGTACCGCTTTCGACGAAATGGTGGGCCGGTACTGGAACCGTATTTACTCCATGGTGCACCAGCTTTTGCGCAATCCGCAGGACGCGGAGGAGGTCACTCAGGATGCGTTCATTCGCGCGCACCGCGGGTTGGAAAACTTCCGAGGCGATTCGGCCTTCTCCACCTGGCTTTATCAAATCGCGACGAACCTCGCGCGCAACCGGTATTGGTACTGGTGGCGGCGCAAGCGCGATAAATCGGTGTCGATCGACGCCCCCCTGGGCCCGGACAACGACCTGACTTTGGCGGAGATCATCCCTGCGGAGGTGGAGACGCCGGACGACATCACGGTGACGCAGGAGTTCATCAACCGGATAGGCAGCGGAATGGAGCGCCTGGGCGCGAAGCACCGCGAGATCCTGATCCTGCGCAACGTCAAAAGCCTTTCGTACGAGGAAATCGCGGGCATCCTGGGGATATCGATCGGCACGGTGAAGAGCCGCATCGCCCGAGCCCGCGAGGCCCTCCGCTCGAAATTGGGAGAGGATTTCAAATGAAAGATTCCGAATTCATCGAACTGCTGAACCTGTATGTCGACCAGGAGATCGACGAGGAGTCCGCCCGCCGGCTTGAGGCGGAGGTGCAGGCCGATCCGAACCGGCGCCGGGTTTACCGCCAATACTGCATGATGCACAAGGCCTGCGCGCTGCTCGCGAACGGCCTCGACCTGGCGCCGGAAGGGCGGCTCGAGGTGATCCGGGAGGAGCGGACGATCCGAGGCTCGTGGGGCTGGGTGGCCGGGGCGGGCCTCCTCGCGGCCGCCTGCTTTGCGGCGGTGCTGGGCCTGCGCGTACGCTCCGGCCACGGCGCGGCGCCGGCGCTCGCGAACCATCCGTCGGCGGCGGTCGCCCTCGCCCAGCCGGTCCCGTCCGAAACCCCGGCGCTGCTTACCGGGATGAAGCCGGCGCTCAGTTTCCGCGCCTGGAGCCAGCGGGCCGGCGAGGCCGTCGCGGCGCCGGGCCAGGATCTCAACTTCGACTGGATTTCCAATCTCCGCATGCCGTCCGTGGGTTCGGCTTTGACCGTTTCGCTTCCCGGGTCCCAGTCGCTTTCGATGACCCCGGTGACGCTCACCAGCTCCCCGGATCGCGGCCTGCAGCCGGCTTCGACGGGAGAGGATTCCGATTCGGTGATCGGATTCGAATTCCACAAGTAGACGCCCCGGATCAGGAGCCGAGGGCCGCCTTGATCAGGGCCTCCGTAGGCGCGTCCGCGCCGAGCCGCCGGTCGGCGCGGCGAACCGCCAGATCGGCGTCGGCCGGCTTGTAGCCCAGAGCTACAAGGGCGGACACCGCGTCGCGGTGGCGTCCGGGGCCCGCGTCGGGGCCGGCGCCCCCCGTGAAACCGTCCTGTCCGGCCGCCGGTTCCGCGCCCGCGCCCAAGCGGGACTTCAGCTCGACCACCAGGCGTTCCGCGGTCTTGCGCCCGATGCCCGGGCACTTCGAGAGCGTCCCCACGTCGCCCGCGCGGATGGCCCCTTCCAGGAGGGGAAGGGAAAGCCGGCTCATGATGCTGAGGGCCATCTTCGGACCGATGCCGGTGACGTTCTCGACCATGAGGCGGAAAAAATCGCGCTCGGCCGACGAGGCGAAGCCGTAGAGGCTCTGCGCATCCTCGCGGTAGATGGCCACGGTATGGAGCTTCACCGTGGCGCCCGGGGGCGGCAGCCGCTCGGCGGTGGTCACGGGGATGTTCACCTCGTAGCC
This sequence comes from Opitutaceae bacterium, assembly GCA_050737455.1. GTDB lineage: Bacteria > Verrucomicrobiota > Verrucomicrobiia > Opitutales > Opitutaceae > Palsa-1447. The sequence goes on from JBOHXF010000345.1 coordinate 2,087, forward strand.
GAAGCCGTTCAGCTCGATGACGGCCCGCAGCGGCGTGGCCGAGGCGAGTCGGCCTTCGATGGAGACGATCACGCGAGACCGAGCACGTCCTGCATGTCGTAGACGCCGGGCGGCTGGCGCACGAGCCACGCGGCGGCGCGGATCGCGCCTCGCGCGAAGATGGACCGGTCGCCCGCTCGGTGAGTCAGTTCGAGTCGTTCGCCGGCAGCGGCGAACAT
>JBOHXF010000346.1:0-1978 GCA_050737455.1 Opitutaceae bacterium
GCCACCCTCGTCGCGAACCATCGAAGGCCCTCGGGAGAACGAGATCGTCGCGACTTCGCCGATCGGAACCTGCGCGCCCGACGGGGTCGCGATTAGGACCCGCTCCAAAGCGGGGATGTCGTCGCGAAAATCGCGATTGTAGCGGACGTTGATGGGGTAACGCTCGCGGCCCTGGATGTTTTCAGCGATATCCTCGCCGCCAATGCCCGATTGAATGGCGCGTTGCACGTCGGCGACGCCCAGGCCGTACCGCGCGGCCACCGGCCGGTTCACCGCGATATTGATGTAGAAACCCTGGGCGACGCGCTCGGCGTACACCGATTGCACCCCGGCTTCGCCGGAGAGCAGGTCCGCGATCCTGGCCCCCGCCCGCTGAATCCCCTCCAGAGTGGGCCCCTGGATCTTCATTCCGACGGGCGTCTTGATGCCGGTCAACTCCATATCCAGGCGGTTCTCGAGCGGCATCGTCCAGGTGTTGGTGAGGCCCGGAAATTGCAACGCAGCATCCATTTTTTGGATCAGCCGATCGTAAGTCATCCCGGCCGGCCACGCGCTTCGCCCTTTGAGCATGATGGTCGTGTCGAACATGTCGAGCGGAGCGTTGTCGGTGGCGCTATCCGAGCGGCCCACCGTGCCGAAGACCGTGGCGACCTCCGGAAAGCCGCGAATGATGCGGTCCTGCTCCTGCATCAGTTGGGAGGCCTGGCGGATGGAAATGCCCGGCAGCGCCGTGGGCATGTAAAGCGAGGAGCCTTCGAAGAGGCTCGGCATGAACTGGCTGCCGATCCGCCGCGCGAGCGGCGCGGTCAAAGCGAGACACAGCAGGGCGACGAGAATTGTGATCTTGCGGTGGCGGAGGCACCCGCGCAGCACCGGAAGGTAGACGGCCTGGGTGAAGCGCGACACGGGGTTGTTCCCCTCGGGCCGGAGCCGCCCGCGAATGAACAGCGGCATGAGGACCGGGACCACGGTGATGGCGAGCACGGAGGAGAACGCAATCGCGATGGTCTTCGTCCAGGCGAGCGGCCGGAACATCCGCCCTTCCTGCGCCTGGAGGAGGAAGACCGGCAGAAAGGACACGGCGATGATCACCAGCGAGAAGAACAGCGGGGCCCCGACCTGCTGCGCCGCCGCGAGCAAAATGCGCCTCCGCTCCTTCTCGGGAGGGCCCGCCCCACCCTTTGCCGGTGAGCCGGCCGGCAATGGCGATCGGGCCTGTCGCTCGGCCAGATGCCGGTGGCCGTTTTCGACCATCACGATCCCGGCGTCCACCAGCACTCCGATCGCGAGGGCGATTCCGCCGAGCGACATGATATTGCTCGACACCCCCAGTTCGTACATCGGGATGAACGACGCGACGACGGTTATGGGTATCGTCAGGATCGGAATGAGGGCCGATCGGAAATGCCCCAGAAACAGGACGATGATCAGGCTCACGACGATCGACTCCTCGATCAAGTCGCGCTTGAGCGTGCCGATGGAAGCCTCGATCAATCCCGATCGGTCGTAGCCCGCCAGGACCTTGACGCCGGGCGGGAGCGACGGCGCGATCTCCGCGAGCTTCCGCTTGACGCCGTCGATCACACTGAGCGCATTCATGCCGTCCCGCATCACGACGATTCCCCCGACCGTTTCGCCTTCGCCGTTCCAATCGGCGGCGCCTTCGCGGATATCCGGCCCGAACGACACCGTGCCGAGATCGCGGACGAGGATGGCGGTACCGTTCCTGCTCGCAACGGGCACATCGCCCAGATCGTCGAGCGAACGGAGGTAACCCAAACCCCGGATCATGTATTCGGCGCCCCCGAGTTCGAGCACGCGGCCTCCCACTTCGTTCGTGCTCGCTCGGACGCGGTCGATCACCGTCGAGAGCGGGATGTTGAACGCTCGGAGCTTGTCCGGGTCGAGCCGCACCTGGTATTGGCGGACGAATCCGCCGATCGAGGCGACCTCGGCGACGCCGGGGACGGTCTCGAGC
>JBOHXF010000347.1:0-6471 GCA_050737455.1 Opitutaceae bacterium
GCGTAGGTCAGCTTCCACAGATCGTCCACCAGCCGCTGCTCGGGGATGAAAGTCGCGTGGAACTCGGGAGCGCCCGCGAGCTGCTCGGAGCCGCCCGTGCGTTCGCCAAAATAGAGCGCGTGCACGCTGCGGGTCTCGGCCGCCCCTCCATCCGGCAGGTCGAGCGTGGCCTCCAGCTTGTAACGCCATGGCCGGCCGTTCGCTCCCGCGGAGTCGAACGCGTCCGCAACAAAGCGCCGGGCCCTCAGTTGCAGGATATCGGCGGCAAGGTCACCCGCAGCCGCGTTCCGGTGGGCCGCCGTGCCATCCGGCCAGGCCCATAGCACCTTGCCGCTGGACAGGTCGATCAGCCTGAGCGCCGCCACCCGGGTCGAATCGGGGGCTCGGAGCAGCCGATCCCGCCAGTCGCGCGGCGCGACCGGCGTGTCGCGGAGGATATCCGGGTAGATCGCGTAGACCGAGGGTGTGTTGGTCACTCGGGCGAGGGCGAACGAGTCCGGTCCGCCGGTCTGCGTGATCTGGAGCGTGATCGTTCCGGGCGCGGCGGCCGCGCCCACGGAGGGCGGCTGACTGATGACGATGGTCCGCTCCGGGCGATTGAAGCCCCAGTCGTCGAGGTCGGCGTCGGTCGGGGCGTCGCTCTTGAACTTCCGGGCCGTGAGGCCGGCGAGCTCGGCGAGCAGATCGCGAACCGCCGCGGAGTCCGCGCGGAGAATGCGCGGACCCTGGCCCGGTTTCGCGGGCAGAAGGATCTGCCAGGCCGCCGCCATGGGACCGCCCGCCGGAGGCGCCGCTGGTTCGAGCCGCTGGAGCAGCAAATCGGCCTCGCCGGGCGCCTTGAGCGTGACGGAGGTGACCGCGGACGGATCGAATTCGACCACGTGGGGATCGCGCAGGTCGTCCACCGGGTCCGACAGCATTGCGCGCAATTCGGGAGGCAGCATCACGGAGAAGCGAACCGACCGGGCGGCGGGCTGCGAAAGGTCCTCGAGCTGCGCCGGCGTTTCGCCCGAGCCGGTCGAATCGAGCCCGAGAAACAGGGTTTCCCGGCGATTGTCGCCTTCCACCGCAATCCGCATGGTCGATGAAGCCGGCAGCGGGTCCGCCTGCGGCGCGAAATCCTTCGCGCGCAGGGCGTCCAGCTGGCCGATCGCCAATTCCATCGCGGTCCGGCTCGCGCGCGCCGAAATGGGCGTCTCAAACGTCCAGCGCGAGCCGTCCCGCTGGATGAGGATGCGGGAACCGGACGGGGTCTGGAGATTAAGCGAGCGCGCCTCGTAAAACGGGATCGTCATCACCGCGTCGGACCGCAGGCGTTCCAGCGGCAGCATCAGCCCGTCCAGAAGCGTGCGCCCCACCACGTCGATCCGGGTTCCATCGGGGGAAAGCACGTAGAGGCGCTGGCCCACCTTCGTTGAGCTTCCGATCCGCAGGACCGTCCTGATGGGCCGCCGTCCGGTCGCATCGTCGCCGCCCGAGGACAAGGTCACGGTCAGCCCCGCCGGATCCAAGCCGTAATCGGCTAGCTTCTGTCCGTTGCGTTCCACGTCGCTCACGCTGAAGCTCGTCTCGTCGTTTAGAAATTGCAGGTCCGCGACGATCCGGCTCACCGCGTTCGGATTGGCCCGCCAGACCCAAGGCTGCGTCACGAACCACTGGTCGCCCCGCCGCTCCAACCGGTACGATTCTCCGGCCCCCGCGCTTTGGACGGAAATGGCCCTGATGTCGGCCGCCTCCGCGCCGAGCACCCGCCGGCGCACCTCCAGGGCCACGCTTTCCGTGCGCCACGCGCGCTCCACCCGGAAGATGATGAAGAACAGGACGACGTTGAGCAGAAGGAGGACGAGGGTGACTTTCGTGCGCATCGATTAGGTACGGCGGCTCCAATACACCATCAGGCCCAGGGCGGCGGCGAGCCCCGGGACGAGCAGGAGAAATGCGTAGCGCAAATTCTGAAGCTCCCGCGCGCTGAGCGAAAGTTGAAACCGATCGAGCGGCCGGGGCGGGATCGTCAGCTCGCGGTCCCGGTCAACCGCCCAGTTGACGGCTCCTATCAGGAAATCGAACACCCCTTCGCCGTCGATCCGGCGATTATCGATGAGATCCCCGCATCCGACGACAACGATCCGTCCGCTGGCGACGCTGAAAGGGAGATTGTCGCGCGCGCGCGCGCGGGTGGAGGCGACCGCGAGCCCGAGCCGGTCCGGCGGGACGCTCCGCGGCGACGGACGGATGTCGACGGCCGGATCGAACGCCCGTCCGTGGCGCGCCGCCGGATCGAATTCCCCCCACGCGGTCCGCGAGGTCGCGGCAAGGGTGACGACTTCCAGTCCGCTTGCCGCCGCCTTCGCCGGGTCCGTTCGGACCGGCCGCGCCGCGGGTCCGAACCGCAGGCGCGGATGCGGCGACGCGCTGAACAGCGCGCGGGTGATCGGATGGGTGGCGAAGGCCCGGACGATGAGGTCCCCGTCCTCCGTCACGTGATCGCGGCCCGAATCGAGCACCAGATCGTTGTCCACCCGGACGCCCCAATCGGACAGCAGCGCATCCAGGCCAAGGGGCTCCCCGGGACCGGCGAAAAGAATGAACCGGCCGTCCCGGCGGCTCAGGTACCGCCGCAGGATCTCCTGCTCGCGCGGGCTGTAGCGCACGCGCGGCGAAACGGAGATGACAAGGGCGGCATCCTCCGGGATTGCGGCCGCGGCCGAGAGGTCGAGCGTATCGACCGCGAAGCCCCGCTGGCGAAGGAGATCGGCCGCCATCGAAAGGCCGTCGGCATCCACATCGCCCGGTTGAAGCTCTCCCTGCCCGGCGAGAAAATAGATCTTCTGGCGGTCCGGGTTGGAGATGTCGAGCAGCGCGCCGGTCAGCACCGCCTCCCCGTTGAACGCGGCCGGGCCGTTCGGCCCATACCGGTACAGGTCGGCGATGGGCACGATGAGCGGCGGCCCATCCCCGCAGAACAAGGCCACCCGGTCCGGCTCGTCGAGGCCGAGTTGCTGTGCCTCGCTTCGCTGGAGATCCACATCCAGGTACCGGACCGTGATCGCGCCCTCCGGGTTCGCCTGGGTCGCGTAGGCGTACTCATCCAGGAGTCCACGCAGGTCCGGCCGTACGGCGGACTGCCTGCGGGTCACGACGATCCGGACGGGCCGGCTCAGCGATTTGAGATAGGCGAGCGTTTCGGGCGCAAGCGAGAAGCGATGGGATCGGGTGAGGTCGATGCGCCAGGGCCCGTCCTCCCAGCCATGGTTCTCCGCCAGATAGTTGAGGCCCGAGAAGAGCGTGAAGAACAGCACCGCCTGCAGAACGAGATTCACCGTCCGGATCCACCGGGAAACCCGAAAGCTGTCGATCAGCGACATCAATGGTGGAGCAGCTTCGCCTCGACTCCCAGGACGCTGAAGATGAGGACGAGCACCGTCCCGCTCAGGTAAAAAAGAACCTGACGCAGATCCACCACCCCCCGGGCGAAGTCCTCGTAGTGGCGGAAGACCTGGCCGTAATCGACGACGGAGCGGATCGAACTCAGCGCGCCGGACTGTATCCACGATGCGTCCGCGAGGGAGCCCCCGCCGAAAATGAGGCCGAACAGCAGCGTGAAGGCCACGATGCCGGCGACGGCCTGGCTGCGAACAAGCGCGCTCGCCAGCACGCCGATCGCGACAAACAGCAGGCCGGAGATCGCGATGAAGAGATAGCCGCCCTCCAGGGGGCCGGGATCGTACGGCAGGCCAGTCCCCGCGAAATGCCGGAGGATCACGAAAAAAACCCCGGTCGCCGCCCAGAGGGCGATATAAAGCGCGTACGCGGCGCCGTACTTGCCGAGGACGACCTCGGCTGTCGTGACGGGGGTCGTCAACAGGGTCTCCAGGGTGCCTTGCCGGCGTTCCTCCGCCAGGCATTTCATCGTGAGGAGGGGCACGAGGAAAAGGACCGGCAGCCAGAAGAGATGAAAAAAGGCGCTTGCCGGCGCCACCCCCTGCGGCGCCTGGCTGTACCGGTCCAGTATGCCCACGAACTCGAAACCCATGAGGGCCAGGAAAAGCGCCGCTGCGAGATAAGTTCCCGGGCTGACGAGCAGCATCCGAATCTCGTGGCCGAGGATCGTGAAGAAATGCTTCATGGAGCACGCCCTTCCGCCGGGCTCGCCTCGCGGGTTCCGCCCCCCTCACCGGCCCGATCCTGCGGCCGCATCACCACGTCCCAGCTGCGGCGCGTCGCTGCGAGGAACACGTCCTCCAACGTCGGATGGGCGCGGCTCAAAGCCCGGACCCGCAGTCCGTGCGCGAGCAGCGCGTCCAGCAGGCGTTCGCCGAGATCGGTGTCCTCCTGCGTGCTGAGCACCACCGGCCTGAATCCGTCGGCTCCCGGCTCGCCCTCCCGCGCCACGTGCAGCGCGGGCTGGAGCCCGCCGACCGCGGCCACCAGCCGTTCGGAGTCGCCGGCCAGTTCCAGCTCGTAGGCGCTGCGCCCCAGGATCTCCCGCCGAAGGGCGGCCGGCGTTCCCTGCGCGACCACACGGCCCTGATTGATGATCAGCACGCGGTCGCACGTCATCTCGATCTCCGGCAGGATGTGGCTCGAAATGATCACGGTCATCCGTCCGCGAAGCCCGGCGATGAGATCGCGGACGATGAGAATCTGGTGGGGATCGAGCCCGATCGTCGGCTCGTCCATGATGATGACGGGGGGCTCCGACAAGATCGCCTCGGCGATCCCGACCCGCTGGCGGTAGCCCTTCGAAAGCTTGCCTACGATCTTGTGCCTCACCCGCTTCAAGTCGCACAATTCGAGAACCTCGTCGATGCGCGGGCCGAGCTTGCGGCGGGGCACCTCCTTCAGCCGCCCGCGGTAGTAGAGATATTCGCTGACCCGGACGTCCTCGGGCAGCGGATTGTTCTCGGGCATGTAGCCCACCCGCCGCTTGATCTCGTCCGGGTCGCTCGCGACGGAAATGCCGCAGATCGTCACGCTGCCGGAGGTCGCGGGCACATAACCCGTGAGGATCCGCATCGTAGTGGATTTGCCCGCGCCGTTGGGCCCGAGAAATCCGAGGATTTCGCCTTTGGGCACATCGAAGCTGATGTCATTGACGGCCGGCATCCCCCCGAACGTCTTGACGAGATGGCTGACGGTGATCGCGATCGGCGGCGGGTCGGACATGCGAGGGGAGTTATCGGACGGACGTTGTCACTTCTCCAGCGTAACTTCGCCCGCGCGAAATCGGCGCGTCCGCCCGCGTTCGTCCCGGAGAAGCAGCGCGCCCTCGTCGTCCACCCCCGCAACCGAGCCGGCATGCCTGCGGCCGCCCTCGAGCACGGTGGCCCGCCGCCCTCGCAGGATGTCGAACCGGTTCCAAAGCTGCGCAAAGGAGCCGATGTGCGCACCGTCGGCGAACCTGTCGTAAGCCAAAAGGATTCTCCCGATCAGCGCCGCGGTCAGCCGGTTGAGATCGAGCGGCTCCCCCGCAAGCTCCGCGAGCGAGACCGCGCTCCCCGCGAGTCCCGCCGGCCAAGCCTGCCGGCCGCTGTTCACATTCAGCCCCAGGCCGAAGACCAGGTCCCGGATCCGATCGGCGTCGATCCGGGCTTCCGTCAACATGCCACCCGCCTTGCGCCCGTCGAACACGAGATCGTTCGGCCATTTCAGGCCGGGGGAGAGCCCCGTAAGGTTTGCGATCATCTCGCACACGTTGACGCCCATCCAGAGCGTGAAGGTCTGCATCCGCTCGGGGGGCGCTTCCGGCCGGAACCCGAAACTGACGTAAAGGTTGCCGTTGGCCGGGCTGTGCCAGGAGCGGCCGAAGCGGCCGCGTCCCCGGTTCTGGCGCCGCGCGAGGACGGCGAAGGGCGCCGTGCGCCCGGCGGCCAATTCGCGGGCTACCTCGTCGTTCGTGCTGTCGGCCTCCTCGCAGAGCACGAGCCCGAATCCCTTCGGCCGGACCTTCAGCAGGACTTCGATGAGCCCGGCATGGAGGCCGGCGGGACGGCCCGCGAGACGGTAGCCGCGCATACGCCGCGCCTCGAAGGAAAAGCCCTCGTTTCGAAGCTTCTCCATGTGGTGCCACACCGCCACCCGACTGACGCCGAGCTTGCGCGCCAGCGCGGCGCCGGAGACCCATTCCGGCTCCTGCGCCAGCAATTCCCGCAGGATCTGGCTTTCCGGCGCGGGCATCCCTATGACCGGGATGTCATGGCGAAGGGCATCAAGGGCTCGGCGGCGTGCCCGGGCCGTTCGGAATCGGCGGCGGCAGCGGCACCCCAATGTCGGAGGCCCGCGTGGCCGACATGTAGGTCTCGTCCGACTGGCGCAGGATGTAGGCGCTTTCGTCCTTGTCGCCCCCGCGGGCCATGGTGTCCGCGTCATCCTTGAGTTCGGCAATGTTCCGGAGCCGTACGTCGTCCCGGTACATCTGCGCGGCGATCTTGCTGTTGAGCGGAGAAAACGGAACGGCGCTGAGCCCCTCGT
>JBOHXF010000348.1:0-3260 GCA_050737455.1 Opitutaceae bacterium
GAGCGCGGTGGTCGAGAACGGCCCCGTGCTCAAGCGCTTCAAGGCCGGCGCCCGCGGCTCGGCCATGCCCCGCCGCAAGAAAATGTCCCACATCCGCATCGTCCTGTCGGACGGCGCCGCCAACTGAGAAACACTCCATGGGCCAGAAGACCAATCCGATCGGATTCCGCCTCGCCGTCCGCCGCAACTGGCAGTCGCGCTGGTATTCGGGCAAGAAGGATTTTGCCAAGCTCCTGCTCGAGGATCAGGTCATCCGCGAGATGCTGATGACCAAGCTCAAGCAGGCCTCCGTGCCGCGCATCTTCATCGAGCGCGCCTCCAACCGCGTCCGCGTCAAGATTTACACCGCCCGGCCCGGCATCGTCATCGGGCGCAAAGGCCAGGAGGTGGAGAACATCAAGCTCCAGCTCGCGAAGCTGACCGGCCGCGATATCCTCCTCGATATCCAGGAGGTGAAGAAGCCCGAGATCGAGGCCCAGCTCGTGGCCGAAAACGTCGCGCTCCAGCTCGAGCGCCGCATCGCCTTCCGCCGGGCGATGAAAAAGGCGGTCGAGATGGCCATGGCGCTCGGCGCCGACGGCATCCGCATCCAGTGTTCGGGCCGCTTGGGCGGCGCCGACATCGCCCGGCGCGAGTGGCAGCGAAAGGGCCGGGTGCCCCTGCACACGCTCCGCGAGAACATCGATTACGGCTTTTCCGAAGCCCAGACCGTTTACGGCAAGATCGGCGTCAAGTGCTGGATCTGCAAGAAGGAGACCGAGGCGGCAGCCTAGGAAGGATCCCCAGCCATGGCACTCTCACCCGCACGCACAAAATACCGCAAAGCCCAAAAGGGCTCCAGGGCCGGCAATGCCAAGCGCGGCAACACCCTGGCTTTCGGGGAATTCGGGCTGCAGTCCCTGACCCGCGGCCCCATGACCGGCCAGCAGATCGAGGCGGCCCGCGTCACGATCTCCCGGCATCTGAAGCGCAAGGGCAAGCTCTGGATCCGCGTTTTCCCGCACAAGCCGGTCACCAAGAAGCCCGCCGAGGTCCGCATGGGCCAGGGCAAGGGTCCCGTGGAGTATTACGTCGCCACCATCAAGCCCGGCGCCGTGCTCTTCGAACTGGCGGGAGTCCCCGCCACCATCGCCAAGGAGGCGTTCCGCCTGGCCGACGCGAAGCTGCCGTTCCACTGCCGCTTCCTCGTCCGCGAGGGAACCGTCGCCTGATCCGCCCATGAAAGCCAAAGACATCCGCCAACTGTCCGCCGACGAGATCTCGGCCAAGCTGCGCGAGAGCCGCGACCAGCTCCTTCAACTGCGCCTGCGCAAACAGACGGGCCAAGTTGAGAGGACCCACGAGGTCCGGCAGCTCCGCAAGACGATCGCGCGGCTCGAGACTCTCCGCCGAGAAAAGCCCGCGTCCGCCGCGGCCTAAACGATCATGTCCACTCCCATTCCCGGTTCCCGAAACCTGCGCAAGACCCTCGTGGGCTTTGTCACCAGCCGTTCCGGCGACAAGTCGATCAAGGTCACCCTGCCCTACAAGACGCCGCACCCGTTGTATCACAAGGTGATCAACCGCAAGACGGTCGTGCACGCGCACGACGGCAAGAACGAGGCGAAGGTGGGCGACAAGGTCGAGATCATGGAGACCCGCCCCATCAGCCGGCTCAAGCGCTGGCGCGTGGTGAGCGTGGTCGAGCGCGCCGTCACCGGCACCGCCGAGGCGATCTCCGAGGCGGACGTCGCCGCCCAGGTTCCGACGAAGACGGCGGCCGCCAAACCGGCGCCGGCCCCCGGCGCATCCGCCCAGGAGGGCGTCTCCCCATGATCCAGCTCCGCTCCATTCTCGAGGTGGCCGACAACACCGGCGCCCGCAAGGCCGCCATGATCAGCCGCAAGGGTCAGAACACCGACGTCGCGCACGTGGGCGACATCATCACGGTCCACATCAAGGAAAGCACGACGGACGCCACGGTGAAGAAGGGCGAAGTCGCGAAGGCCGTCGTCGTCCGCACCCGGGCCCCGGTTCGCCGCGCGGACGGCAGCTATCTGCGCTTCGACAGCAATGCCATCGTCATCATCGGGGCCGACGGCAATCCGCGGGGCACCCGCATCTTCGGCCCGGTCGCGCGAGAACTGCGGGTGAAGAACTTCATGAAAATCATCTCCCTCGCGCCGGAGGTCCTCTGATCCCATGAAAAGCTTTCACGTCAAACGAGGCGACGCGGTCGTCGTCATCTCCGGGGCGCACCGCGGCAAGGAGGGCAAGGTGCTCGAAGTGCTGCCCGCCAAATCCCGAGCCCGCGTCGAGGGCGTCGCGATGATGAAACGCCACCAGCGCAAGTCAGAGCAGAGTCCGGCCGGCGGCATCGTCGAGCGCGAAGGCTCCATCCATCTCTCCAACCTGATGCTGAAAACCCGCTTCGACGAGCGGAAGAGCCGCCGGCGCCCCGCCCCCGCGGCCAAGGCGTCAAAGGCCGTGTCATGAGCAGCGTTCCCACACTCAAGAAACACTACCGCGAGCAGGTCGTTCCCGAACTGACCAGGATCCGCGGCTACACGAACCGGCACGAGGTTCCGCGCCTGATGAAGATCTCACTGAACACGGGCATCGACGCCGAGGCCGACAAGAACCAGATTGCCGACGCCCAGCGCGACTTGGGGCTCATCGCGGGCCAGAAGCCGATCCTCGCCAAGGCCAAGAAGGCCATCTCGAACTTCAAGCTGAAGCAGGGTCAGCCCGTGGGCTGCCACGTGACTTTGCGCGGCGACTCCATGTGGGAGTTCCTCCACCGGCTCCTCGCCGTCGCGCTCCCCACCATCCGCGACTTCCGGGGCGTGTCCCCGAGGCTGGACGGCCGGGGCAACTACAACCTCGGCATCGCCGACTACACGATCTTTCCCGAGATCACCATGGAGAACGTGAAAAAGAGCATGGGCCTCGACATCACCCTCGTGACCTCGGCCCGGAGCGATGATGAGGGCCGCGAACTCCTGCGCCTCCTCGGCATGCCTTTCCGCCGCGCCGAAGCGGCCCAGCCCAAACCGCAAGCCGCCTGACCGTTATGCCGAAGACCTCCGCCATCGAGCGAAACAAGAAGCGGATCCGCCTGACCGCGAAGCACGCGAAGCTGCGCGCCGAGCTCAAGGCGACCCTGGCCAACCCGGCCACGACCGACGAGCAGTTCTTCGACGCCCAGCGCAGGCTCCAGAAGCTGCCCCGCAACTCCTCTCCCGTGCGCGTGCGCAACCGCTGCTCCATGAGCGGCCGTC
>JBOHXF010000349.1:0-1676 GCA_050737455.1 Opitutaceae bacterium
GTCATCAACCGCATCCCCGTCGGCGAGCTTCGCCATGTCTTGAACCCGGACCGGATGCCCCCCTTATCGCCGGCTCGGACACCCATTGTGAGCTGGAAGATCGCAGGGCGTCAGCGCGACCCCGAGACGTACGTGTCGAGGAACGCGGCCACAGCATCCAGAAAGATCACCTGATCGTCGAAGGGCATGTAGCTGTGGCTTGAGTTCGGCAGATCGACCGGCACCACGTTGGAATTCGTCTTTCTGAGGGCGTCGAGCATGCGCTGGGCCTCCTCCGAACTGACGACGTGGTCCTGGCCGCCTTGCGCGATCAGAATCGGCTGGCGCAGCTCTGCCGCGCGAAGCACCGGCTCGATGAACCTGTCCGCCGGACCTCCGTCGTAGTTGCGAAGCAGCGCCTTCCAAAAATTGGCGGAGCCCGGGTTGTTGAACCACCACCGGTCGTCCGAGATGGCCTTGCGCCAATCGCTGACCGCGGCGAGCGCAATTCCCGCTCGGTACAGATCCGGATACTTGATCAGGCTCATGTAGGTGGCCCATCCCCCGAAACTTGCGCCCATCGCGACCACCCGCTTCGGGTCGGCCACCCCTCGGTCGATGAGGTACCGGGCGCCGTCCGCGATGTCGTCCAAGACAACCGTGTCGAGCCGGGCCTCGAGACCCGCCTTCTGGTAAGCCGCCCCGTATCCCGAAGAACCGCGATAGTTCACCTGCAGGACGGCGTAACCGCGGGAGGCCAGGAATTGGTTCCACGCGCTGAATCCCCAGGTGTCGCGGGCCATCGGCCCGCCGTGGATGAGCACGACGAGGGGAACCGGATCGCTTGCGCCGACGGGCCGGGTCAGGTACGCCGGTATCAGATGGCCGTCCCTCGCGGGAAACCTGAGGTACTCGGTCTTCGCGAGCGGCTTGCCCTTGAGGTAACTGTCGCGCTGGAGCAGGGGAATCATCTCGCCGCGGTCGGGATGGACCACGAAATAGGTCCCGGCGTCCTGGTCGCTGCTCGACAGATAGACCATGGTGGTTCCGTCATCCGTCCAATCAATCGGCTCGTTGAAATGATTCGGCCGGGCCGCGTCCATCATCCTCTGGATGGCGGCAAACCGCGGATCCAGCCAAGCGACCCGCGGGCGGACATCCTCGAAGATCAGGCCAAGCAGCCGCGAGGTGTGCTTTGCGAACAGCGGGCGGAAGTCCAGAAAGTCCGAATTGCTCAGGTCGACATGCGGGAGCTGGGCGATCGTCCGCGAGATCCGGCCGGTCGAGACATCGTACGCCGCGAGCTTGAAGCAGTCCGATCCGACCCGGCTGCCGATGTAGAGCGTATTGCCGTCCGGCCCGAATCGGATTATGTCCGCCACCCGGTCCAGCAGATTTGATCCGCTGCAATCGAAATGAAGCCCCGGCTGCTTCACCGTGGCGTCCAGCCTGCGCCAGCCGGAGTTCGGCTTTACTCGGATCCAGTAGTGGATTCCGCTGCCGTCGACTTGGGACTCGATCCGGGGATTGCCCTCCATGTCGAAATACACATAGCCCTCGGAAATGCGCGGGTCATGAAAGGCAAAGGATTTCCGGGTGCGGACGTTGTATTTGAACAAGTAGCCGGCGTCTCGCCCCGCACCCGCAAGCAGCAGCACTTCGGGTTGGGAGCGCGCCGAAATCAGGATCTTCTGCAC
>JBOHXF010000350.1:0-2230 GCA_050737455.1 Opitutaceae bacterium
GTAGCCGGCGTCGTTGGGGTGCAGGTGATCGCCCGAATCGAACGCGGGAAGAAAACGCTTCGGATGGGAGGGATCACGGACCACTTTGTCGAAGTCGATCACCGCATCCGGCACCCGCGAGGTCCGAATCCACGCGTTGAAGCGTTTGCGCACCTCCTCCTTCTTCGGCGTATAGTAGCGCCCGGCCGCGCCTTCGAACGGCGTGAGGGTGCCCACGTACGCTTTGAGGCCGCGCTCATGGGCGCGCTCGATCATCTGGGTCATGCCGAAGATCAAATCGCCGGCGGTGACGGTCTGGGACATCGGAGCCGAGGAGCCGGGATGGCCGATGTCGTTGATCCCTTCCAGGACGATCACGTAGCGGACTCCCGGCTGCGCCAGCACATCGCGGTCGAAGCGCGCCAGCGCGCTCACGCCGAACTGCACCCAGCCATAGGCGTCGCGGAGGATGCGGTTGCCGTCGATGCCGGAATTCACCACCCCGAAGGCGTCATCGGGCCCACGGGCCAGCAAGCGGGCGGCGAGGAGATCGGGCCAGCGTTCGTTCCGATCGGGAGTTGACTGATACCCATTCGTGATGGAGTCCCCGAAGGCGACGATCGTCGAGGAGGAGTCGGGCGCCCGGACGTCGAGCCCTTCAAGGAAGGCCCAGAAGTCGATTTTCCTGCCGGTATGGGGCCATTCGGGGTCCGCGGTCAGGTTTCCGGAGCCGATATAGGAAGTCTGCCGGGAGTCGCCGTGTATCCCAGCGCCCCGAGCCGTGCCGGGCAGGTAAATGCTGATCGCCACATCCGCAGCCGCGGGCAAGTCCACCCGCACCGGATCGCTGATCGCCTCGGCGTCGGGAGGAAGGCTCAGCGACGCACGGCCGGCGAACGTGAGGAGGTGCTCGGAGCCTCCCTTCAGCTGGAGGCTGACCGCTCCGATGCGCACCGGCTCATGGCCGTAAACGTTCGAGAGGCGCACCCGCGCTTCCCGGCCGGCCGCGCTGGTGTGGACGATTTCGCGCAGCGTTTGCCCATGGAACAGAAGGCTGGCGTTGGCCATCTGCGCCTCGGTGCCGAATTGGGGAACCGGGCTTGCGCCCCATGTGGCGATCCAGTGGGCGGAGGCGGACCCGGCCGCGAGGGCCAGGCCGAGGACAAGGGCCGCCGCGCGGAGGGCGGCGGTCGAGTGCCGGCACGGACAAAATGCGCTGGAGCAGGGTGGGGAGAGGGGTGACATGGCGGGCCTGTCATGGAAGCGCTGAAACGCGCCGCGGGCAATTTCCAAAAGCGGGAAGCCCGGCTCGGGAATGGTGAGCCGCATTGCCCGGCCGCTGGCGAGGAGGGCCGCCGATGTCGCCCCCGACGTTACAGGGTTCGCGGGTGGCACGGGTTTCGGCAAAGGCGTCGTCCGGCGGGTTTTAACCGGCCGAGCCCGCGAGTTCCAACGAGGCCATCCTGTTTGCCGGCTTGGATTTCGGGGTAGCGTTTCATGGGATTTGGGGCTCGGCTTGACGGGAACATGAAGACGAGAAACGGAACGGCCGCGGCCACGAGGCTCCTCGCGAGGCGGCTGGGCCCCGGGGTCGTCCGGACCGACGCGGCCTCCCGGCAGGCCGCGTCCTTCGACGGCAGCAAACTCCCGTTTCTTCCCGAGGCGGTGGTCTTTCCGCGCCGTCGGGAGGATCTGGCCGTCGTCCTCGAACTCGCCAATCGGCGCGGGGTGCCGGTGACCGCGCGGGGGCGCGGCACGAGCCTCACCGGCTCGGCGGCGCCGCGGTTCGGCGGCTGGGTGGTCGATCTGCTCGGCTGGAACCGCATCGCGATCGACGCCATCGCGGGCCTGGCGCGCGTGGAGGCGGGCGCGACCACCGCCGCTCTGCAGCGCGCGGCGGAGCGCCGCGGATGGTTTTATCCGCCCGATCCGTCCTCCAGCGAGTACTGCACCCTCGGCGGCAACATCGCCTGCAACGCGGGCGGCATGCATGGGGGCAAATACGGCGTTACCCGGGACTTCGTGATCGCGCTCAAGGGGTTCCTGCCGACCGGCGAATGGGTCGAGTGGGGGACCGCAACGAAGAAATTCTCGGCGGGATTCAACCTGCGCGACCTTTGGATCGGGAGCGAAGGGATGCTGGGGATCGTGACCGATGCGGTGCTGCGGCTGATCCCGCGGCCGGCGGCGCGGTGGACGCTCCTGACCTCGTTCGAGAACGAGGCGGCCGCCTTCCGGGCGGTCGCCGAAC
>JBOHXF010000351.1:0-4791 GCA_050737455.1 Opitutaceae bacterium
GCTCCGGCCTCTGGCATTTCGGCATTCATGGCTTTATCCGGGATTATAGCAAGGTACCCGGGGTCCGGTCAGATGGGCAGAACTGGTGCGCCACGTGGGAATCGAACCCACCTCTCAAGCTTGGGAAGCTCACGTTCTACCGATGAACTAGTGGCGCGGAAAGAAGCGAAAAGGCTTGGGGACCAGAGGGGCCGCGTCAAGGCCGGGTTCCGCTGATCAATTAACATAGGTGGGCCATTGCCGGCTGTCCCTGTAGCACCACCGGACATGCGGGGCCGCCCTTGAACCGACGAATCCGCCCCGCCTTCGGATCGCGCGTGATTTCCGGGTCGGTCCGCTTCGTGAATGTATCCGTCTCAGCCCGGACACGCCGTACTCGCGCGCGGCATAGTCGTCGGAGATGACCTTCACTGGGCGAAGGCCGACGACCGGGCCGCCGCCGAGGATCCCCGACGTCCCACCGAGAAGGCGGGCCGCGGGGGCCGAATTCAACGAAGTAGAAAAACCCATCGGAAGGAAAGGCATTTGACCAACGATCCGCCTTGCTACGCTTGGCGGGTCCGCCACAGGAATATAGCCGCGCCACCCGCGAATCGCGCCGGTGCTACCAGCTAATCCGACCCCATGAATCATCTCCGCGTCGCTCGTCTCCTCCTGCGCGTCGACGCGGGGCTCATGCTCTTTGAGGCGATCATCCAGGCCCCTCGGGCCATTTCTGCGGGCATACGGGCTGTGGCCCGGGCTCCGTGCTTTGAATTCGTCCTTCGCGCAGCATTACGCGGCGGTGATTTTTGCGATGTTCCTGCATGTCTCCTTCGCCGCAGTCCTCTTTCGCAAAACGGACGCGATCGTAGCGTTCATTTCCGGCCGCTCCCCGGTGGCCCCCTCGTTAACGGCCGAGGGCTTGGCTCTGGTTGTCGTCCGTCAAGTCTCGATTTGGCTGGTGCTTGGCGGCTTGGCCGACGCCGGCTCTGCTGGCTAGTACGTGCGCGCTTACGACCATCTCTACGTTCAGGACCCTCACAAGGTGGCCGTCATCGAGAACCTGGACGCCTTTGTCATCCGCGTCCTCCTCTATTTCATCGTCGCAGCAGCCGTGTATGTTAACGCCAGGAAGGTCGCTAGGCTGTTCGCGGACCCGATCGACCAAGATGCTCCGCCGGCAATGGGGCCGGCCAACTGAAGTTCCAACAACCAGGAATTGTCCACGCGGACAATTCCATGGTGATGGGTTTCGGATGCAATTCGCCGGCGTCGGATTTCCCGCTTGCCCTCGGGTTGCCTGAAAAAGATCGGAGCCGCACGCGTCCGGATGCGTTTTTCGGCGCGAGGGCGCCATCCCGGGAAATATCGATTTCACTCTCGCGGCGGGGCGGGGCCGCGCATATGATTGCGCCGCTGCCGTCCTCGGAGGCGAGAGCGGATCAGCACGGTTCGCGTCCGCCGGGAGCCGGCGTTCATCCGACCGGACGCTTCCCTGCGGCCGGTCAAGGGCCGGGAGCACGAGCGGAAGCATCAACCCTATGCAAAATTTATCGTCGCGCTGGCAGGCCTGGATGGACTGGGACGCGCGTTCGCGCCCCCGCGGCGGGGAGCCGCCCCTGCGGGCCGAATTGTTCAGCGTCGAGCAGCTCGCGCGCCATGCCCGGTCCCTTGCGGCGGACCACCATGTCGTCACCCAGCCCCACGCCAACCGCCTGCTGACCCGCCTGGACGAAAACGAGCGGAGCCTCCGCGCCTTCAATCACGCCACGCTTGAAGTGAGCCCCAGCCGGCGCATCACGCCGGCGGCCGAATGGCTGCTCGACAACTTCTATCTGATCGAAGAACAGGTCCTGCTGGCCCGGCGGCATCTGCCCAGGGGCTACAGCCGGGAGCTGCCCCGTCTCCGGAGCGGAGTTTCGGCCGGGCTGCCGCGCGTATACGACCTGGTGCTCGAACTGATCTCGCACGCGGACGCGCAGATTGACGCGGGACCGCTCCGGGCCTTCATCGCCGCCTACCAGGGCGTGACCCCGCTGAAACTGGGCGAATTGTGGGCCATCCCGATCATGTTGCGCCTGGGGTTGATTGAAAACCTGCAGCGCATCACCACCCGGCTGATGTTCGCCCGGTCCGATCGGGATCTCGCGCATGTCTGGGTGGACCACCTGCAGACGATGGCGGAGAAAAGCCCGTCGCGTCTGGTTATCGTGGTGGCGGATATGGCGAAGTCCGATCTGCCCGCTTCCAGCGCGTTCGTGGCGGAATTCTGCCAGCGTCTGTCGCGCCACAGTCCGGTGCTGCATCTCGCCCGCACCTGGCTCGAACAGCGGCTGCTGGAGCAAGGATTCTCGATCGAACAACTCGTCCAGCAGGAGGGCCAGATCCAGGCTGCGGACCAGGTGTCGGTCAGCAACTGCCTGGGCAGCCTGCGCTTCTTGAGCGCCGTCGATTGGAAGGCATTCGTTGAGCACCTGAGCGTCGTCGAGCAGACCCTGCGTTCCGACCCCGTGGAGGTCTACCCCGGGATGGATTTTGCGACACGCGATCGCTATCGCCATGCGGTCGAGTCGCTGGCCCGGCACGCCGGACGGACCGAGTCGGACGTCGCGCAGCATGCGATTCAACTGGCTGCCGACCGCGCCCGGGAAAAAGGGCGCGGAGACCGCGCCGCACATGTCGGCTATTACCTGATCGATAAAGGCCGGGTCCAATTGGAACGCCGGCTGAAAGTGCGTTGGCCCTGGCGGGCGACGATCGAGCACGGCATCCGCCGTTTTCCGCTGGCGTTCTATTCGGGTGGCATCGGGGGACTTACATTTGCCGCCACGCTCGGCTTCCTGGCCCTGGCCCGGGTGGGGGAGGTGTCCGGGGGAAGGCTCATCTTCCTCACGCTGATTTTCCTCCTCGGCGTCAGCCAGCCTGCTGTGGCGCTGATGAACTGGCTCGTGACGCTGCTCGTATCCCCGCGCCTGCTCCCACGCATGGATTTTTCCACAGGGATCGCGGCCAACTGCCGCACGATGGTGATCGTGCCCGCGATCCTCACGAACGGGGACGGAATCGACCGGCTCGTCGAGACCCTGGAGATTCATCATCTCGCCAACCGGGATCCTCACCTGCACTTCGCCCTGCTGACGGATTTTCGCGATGCTGCGGAGGAGACCCAGCCCGGCGACCGCGCATTGCTGCAGCGGGCGCGGGCGGGGATCGAGGGGCTCAACCGAAAATATCCGTCCGCCGGGCAGGATTTTTTCTTCCTGTTTCACCGTCCGCGCCGCTGGAATGCCGGAGAAGGCGCGTGGATGGGCTACGAGCGCAAACGCGGGAAACTCGCGGAATTCAACGCGCTGCTGCGCGGCGGCTCCCGCGAATGCTTTTCAGCGATCGTGGGGGAGACGGCGCTTTTGCCGGATATCAAGTATGTCATCACGCTCGACGCCGACACCCAGCTGCCGCGCGACGCCGCCCGCCAGCTTGTCGGCGCGATGGCCCATCCGCTGAACCGGCCGGTGTTCGATGACACGCGCGGGATCGTGACGGCCGGCTACGGAATCCTGCAGCCGCGCGTCAGCGTGAGCCTGCCAAGCGCCCGGCGCTCGTGGTTCGTCCGGCTTTTCGGCGGTGACGCGGGCATAGACCCCTACACGCGGGTGGTTTCCGACCTCTATCAGGATCTCTTCGACGAAGGTTCCTTCATCGGGAAGGGCATCTACGAGGTGGATGCCTTCGAACGGGCGCTGGCCGGGCGCTTTCCGGAGAACACCGTGCTCAGCCACGATTTGCTGGAAGCTTGCCACGCCCGTTCGGCCCTCGTGAGCGATGTGGAGCTTTACGAGGATTACCCTTCGCGCTACGATGTGGACATCACCCGGCGCCACAGATGGGTCCGTGGCGACTGGCAGATCCTGCAGTGGCTGCTGCCGCGCGTTCGGGGGGCGGCCGCCCGGCGCATGGGCAATCCGATTTCCGCGCTGTCCCGGTGGAAGATATTCGACAATCTGAGGCGCAGTCTCGTCCCCGCCGCCCTGCTGCTGCTGCTGCCCGGCACCTGGCTGCTCTGGCCCGGTTTCGGCGCGCGCGCGACCCTGCTGGTGGTGGCGCTCATCATGCTCCCGGCATTGCTGGCGACCCTGGTCGGCGGGTTGCGCAAGCCGGCCGACCTGCCGTGGGCGATGCACCTGCGTGGCATGGCGGGGACGGGCGGGCGGCAGCTCGGCCAGGTTTTTCTCGCCTTGGCATTTCTGCCGTACGAGGCCTTCAGCAGCCTGGATGCCATCGGCCGGACCCTGTGGCGCCTGCTCGTGACGCGCCGACGACTCCTCGAATGGAAGACATCGAGCGACACCGAACGGACCGGGCGCCGCGGTCGCGCCGGCTTCTATGCCGCCATGTGGTTCGCGCCGCTCGTCGCCCTGCTGAGCGGGTGCCTGCTGGAAGTGTTCCAGCCCGGGCAGCTGGCCGGGGCCTTGGCTATCCTTGTTCTCTGGCTGGCGGCGCCGTGGATCGCCTGGCGGATCAGCCAGGCCGTCGCCGCCGTGCCGCTGGATTTGTCCGACGGGCAGCGGACGTTTCTGCGCCATACCGCCCGCCGCACGTGGCATTATTTCGAAACCTTCGTCACCGCGGAGGAGAACTGGCTGCCTCCCGACAATTTCCAGGAAATTCCCTCGCCCGTGGTCGCCTCGCGGACCTCGCCCACGAACATGGGCCTGGCGCTGCTCGCCAACCTGGCCGCCTGGGATTTCGGATATCTATCGGCGGGCGGCCTGATCCGGCGCACGCAGGACACCCTTGCCTCGATGCAGC
>JBOHXF010000352.1:0-15625 GCA_050737455.1 Opitutaceae bacterium
CTCGCCCCGGGCCCCGGCGTCCTCGATGATCTGCCGCGCGATTCGATCCTTCTTGGACGAGCCCGGATTGAGATACTCCAGCTTGCCCAGGATGCGCCCGTCGAGCCCGCGCGCGATGCGGCTCAGCTCGACGAGCGGAGTCTCTCCGATCGCATCGATGATGGATGCCGCCGTTCCGTCGCGCATCGGGTCAGATCAGCTCGCTCAGCTTCGTGGCGGCGGGCTTCAGCTTGACCAGATCGAGCACGTTCACGGGCAGGTTCGTGGCGATCGACTGGTTGGCCGCGGCGCCGATCAGGATCGAGGCCGCGCCCTGCTCGTGCCCAGCCGGCCGGCCGAACGGGTCGATCCCCGGATTGGGCCCGAAGAAGTGGTTGGCCATCACCGGATCGGAGCCGTTGTGGCCCCCTTCCAGGGTCGCCACCGGCACGTCGTAACTGGGCTTGAAGAGCGGGTACACGCGGATCTCCTCCGTCCCCCGATCCTCGGCCGATCGTTCCTTCGGTTCGGCCTCCTTCAGAATGTGGGTGGGCAGGATCTCGCGGTACTCGAGGCGCCCGCGATCACCGTCGATGCCGACCCTCATGCCTTCGCGGGGGGAGAACGACAAGAGGGAATAAGCCAGGAGCTGGCCGCCCCGGTAGCGCACCAGCGCCGTCATGTTGTCGTAGATGTCGATCCCCTCCCGAAAGACGTTCCGGTCGCGCAGGTAGCCGCTTTCGGCTTCGGCCGCGACGTACATTTCCCGCGTGCTCTCGTCCCGGCTCAGGTCGAACGCGAACGGATCGCTCGCCGCGGCGGGACTGCCGGTGTAACGCTCGTAGCGCGTGTACGCCTCGTCGCCCCGGGCGATCGCGTTCTTGCGTCCGTAAAAATCGAGCCGTCCGTACGCGAACACCTGCTCGGGGATGCCGTCGAGCCACCAGTTCACGAGGTCGAAATGGTGGGTCGACTTGTGCACCAAGAGCCCGCCCGAGTCCGCCATGGTCGCGTGCCAGCGCCGGTAGTAGTCGGTGCCATGGCTGGTGTTGAGCAGGTACTCGACGTGGACGTGCTTCACGGCGCCGATCGCCCCCTGCATGAGGAGCTCCTTGACCTTCGTGCGGTGCGGAGACCAGCGGTAGTTGAAAGCCACGCGCACCTGGCGGCCGGTCCCGCCCACCGCCTCGAAGATCGCGCGGCACTTGCCGGCGTCGATCGTCATCGGCTTCTCCGTCACGACGTGGCAGCCGGCGCGCAGGGCGCGCACGATGTAGTCGTGATGGGTGCAATCCTTCGAGGTGACGATGATCCATTCGGGGCGCTGTTCCTGGATCATGCGCTCGAACTGGTCCGCCGCGTAGGTCGGGACCGCGTGGTATCCGAGCGCGCCGGCCAGCCGGCGGTTGGCGTACGCCATGCGCGTCGGACTGAGATCGCAGAACGCGACCAGTTCGCTGGAGTCGCGAAAACTCACGAGCGAATCGACATAGTATTGGGAACGGATGCCCGTTCCCACCAAAGCGAATCGTTTTTTGGACATAAATGAAATGGAGCGGAAGGTCGGTGGACGTCGCGGAAGGATTCAGCCGCTCGCGCCCTGCAGGCGGATGCGCGGATCGAGGGCCATCAGGAGGAGGTCGCTGATCAGCGTGCCCGCGATGCCGAGGAAGCTCATGACGAGGAGCATGGAGGCCGCGAGCTGGACATCCTCCGAAAGCAGCGCGGTGAACAGCACCGGGCCGATCATCGGCAGGCTGAGGACGATCGCCACGATCGCCCCGCCGGACATCAGTTCGGGAAACAAGCCGCCCACCCCGGAGACGAACGGGTTGAGCGCGAGCCGGACCGGATAGCGCAGCAGGAGGCGGACGGCCGGGACGCCCCGCGCCCGCGCCGCGGTGACGTAGGGCTTGCGCAGCTCGTCCAGCAAGTTGGCCCGCATCACCCGGATCATCCCCGCCGTGCCGCCGAGGCCGAGGACCACGACCGGCACCCAGATGTGCTTCAGCAAATCCAATATCTTGGGCCAGGACCAGCCGGAAACGGTCTCGTATGCCGGCGAGAACAGCCCGGAGACGCTGAGGCCGAACCAGCGGTGGGCCAGGAACATGAGCACCAGGGCAAGAAGGAACCCGGGCACGGACATGCCGAGGAAGCCGAGGAGCGTGAGCGCGTAATCACCGATCGAATACTGGCGCACCGCCGAGTAGATTCCGATGGGAATGGCGATCGTCCAGGTCAGGAGGATCGTGGCCAGCGAAACAACCACGGTGAGCGCGATCCGGTCGCCCACCACCGTGGCCACCGGCAGGTTGAATTCCATCGAGCGGCCGAGATTGCCCTCGAGCAGCCCCGTGTCCCGGTCGCGGAACGAGGTGAACCAGTACAGCCCGCTCCAGCGCAAGTACTGAACGACCGGCGTGTCGTCCAGATGGAAGGTCGAGCGCAGCTCCTGAATCTGGGCGGCGGCGCTCGCCGAGCCCTCCTCCTCGAGCTCCGCCTGGTACACCGTCGCGAAGTCCCCGGGCGGGAGCTGCACGATGGCGAACACCACGATCGAGACGACGGCGAGCGTCGGCACCATGAGGAGAAACCGCTTGCCGAGAAAGGGCCAGCGGAAGCCCGCCGCCACGATGAGAACGAGGAGCGCCAGCCCCAGCCAATGCTCGGCGCCGCGGACGATGCGCGCGGGGATGCCGGGCCCGGAAAGCTTCGATCCGCCGGCGGGCCCCGTCAGGCCGATCGTGGCGCCGCTGGGGGGCCCGGCGATCTCCGCCTTCAGGTCGGCGGCGACGTCCGAGGGGTTGTGGGGATGTTCCCAAAAATAGGTTTCCAGCCCGGCGTTGCCCGGAGTCTCGAAGCTGCTCTGCGAGATGGCGACCCGCGGCACGTTGCGAAATCCGTTCTTCACGACGACCAGTTGCGGCGTGGGCGTGGCAAGGGTGATCGTCCAGACATTCCGGGCGTCGGTGTCCTGGATCCGCCGAAACAGCGCGATCCGTTGCCGGGCGTCCGGCGTGCGGTAAATTTGGTCGAGAAGCTCCATGTTGCGGCGGATCGGGCCGTCCGGCGGCGGAGCGATCGCCCGGGGGACGTGGATCGGGGCCCCGCTCAGGCCGCCGTACAGGTACCAGAATCCATATCCGGGGGCGTAGTAGGCCTCCCCGTAGGTCGGCACGAAGTTCCGCGGCTCGATCAGCGGCAGGAATTCGCTGTTGCCCTGATGGACGCACAGATCGTGCTCGAACGCGTCTTCCTCCAGCTCCCATAGCAGCCGGCCCTGGAGGCGCGGGACGCACCGGAGACCCACCGCGGCCCAGTCGTCGATCACGAACTGCGCAGGGTCGTTGTTGGTCGTCTCGGTCATGTCCAGGTACCACGTCATTCGGGTTCCATCCGGAAACGTGCGGTAGCCCTCGCCGTCCCGGTGGGTCAGCCCGAGCGCATCCAAACGGGCGTTGGCGCCCGCCGGATCGTAGGCCGTATAGCTGTTGAAGAGCTTCCTGCTGAAAAACGGCGAATCGGGCCCCGGATCGATCTGCGCGGGCTTGACCTGTCCGGCGAAGAGGGCGTCGATGATGTCGCGCCGGTTGATCGCGAGGGAGAGCGCCTGGCGAAAGCGCCGGTCCCCCAGGAGGCGGTGCTTCCAAACCGTATCGGGATGTCCGGGCTCCACCCGCCGATTGATGTTGGGAAAGATCGTGAAATCCGACCGGTCGCCCGGGTACCAGTAATCCACGTGATAGCCGTTCCGGCGCGCTTCGCTCGTCAAAAGCACGTTGTCCTGGAAGTCGATGTAGCGGTCCTGCATCGAGACCTGCCCGGCGGCGGCGGTGATCGCGAACATGTCCTGGGGACGGACGTCGATCACCAGCCGGTCGAGATAGGGGAGCTGGTTGCCGGCGGAATCGACCACCGGGTAGTACGGATTGCGCACGAACACGTACGGTGCCGAGCCCGTCCATTTGCGCAGGATCCAGGGCCAAAGCCGCGGCTCCAGGGGGTCCTGCCAGCTTTTCAGGTAGAAATAGAGCGCCCGCGGCGTGGGGATCTGGAGCCGGCGCATCGCCCGCGCGATCAGGGCCCGGTTTCCGCAGACGGGATTGAACTGCCGCAGGAAATGCGCCGGCACGCAGTATTCGCTGCAGTCCAAACCGGGAATCGTTCGGAAGGAGGCCAGCCTTTCCAGGAACAGCGTCCAGGGTTTGGCGAACGTGAAGCGGATCGTGTATTTGTCGATCTCCTCAAGCCGCGCCATCTGGCCGGTGCCGGGGTCGCGCAGGATGGCGGGCGGAGCGACGCCCAGCCCCTTGATCTCCATGTTGTACCAGTACATGAAGTCGTCCGCGGTCACCGGCACGCCGTCGGACCACCGGATCCCCCGGCGCAGGTGAAAGGTGTAGACGCGGTAGTCGGGCGAGACCTCCCAGGATTTCGCGAGGTGCGGGACGATCGGATAGCCCTGAGGAGACCACCGCACGAGATTCGAGTACGAAAGCAGCGAATCGATCTGCCCCCCCACGTCGTCGTCGGAGGCCGCCAGCCGCTCCCAGGTGCCGCCGTACCGGCCGATCCCGTCGACCCCCCGCATCACGATCGGCTCCGGCCCGACACGCTCGGCGACCGGCGGCAGCTTGCCCTCGCGGACCAGCTCCGCAAGAACCGGAGCCTCGCCCTTCGGCCACCAGGCCGCCTTCGGCCCGGCGGAGTAGTCAACCTCCTGCGTGATCCGCGGCGGATGCGCGAGGTCGAGCCGGGGATGCCGGCGCGCCCGCGCGCGAGCCGCCGCGGCGGCCGACGGCGCAACGGGCCGCGTGGTCACGTCGGGCCGGAAGACCAGGGCGCAGGCGAGAAAGAGCGCGGGCAGCCCAAGCAGGAGCACCGCCGCTCCGCCGAGCGGAAGCCCCCAGCGGCGTTTCGTCACCCAATTACGGATACGCACCGCCGGTCCGCGTCGCGGCCGAACCGGCGGAGACGCCGGTCGGCGGGCGGAGGAATCGGGGTCATCCATGGAGTGGCGGTGCCGAAATTGCGGGGAAAGGAGGGCCGGAGCAAACCGGCCCGCCGAATCATCGCCGGCAGCCTCCGGCGGGCGGTCGGTGAAAGGATGATCCGCAGGCTGAAAAATGTGATGGCCTGGGGTCGATCCGCTCCGAGGCGGGGCTTCGGCGCCTCGCCGGCGGCGCGGGGTTTCGTCCCCGCCTGTCCCGAGCGAATTGCGCCGCGCCCCGCCCTGCGGGGCGCGGAAGCGTCACATTTTGCCCTGGCCCGCTCACATTTTTGCACTCTGCCGCGCCCGCCGGGCGATCCGATCGTGCGTGCGGTATCAACCGGTTGCACCGGTGCGGCCCCCTTTTTCACATGATGACCGATATCGCTTCGTTCCCCACCCGCTTTTTTCTCGGAGCCGGCTGCGCGCTGGCCGGACTGGCGCCTCTCGCCGCGCCCGCGGCCGAAACCCCGGTGGCGCCATCCTTCCACTGGCAAACGGCCTCGCCGCGGTCCGAAGGATTTTCGAAAGCCAAGCTCGACGCTCTCTGCGCCGATCTCGCGATTCGGCACACGAAGGCGTTTCTGGTCGCGCGCGACGACCGGATCGTCTACGAATGGTACGCACCCGACTGGAACGCGGCGAAGCCGCATTACACCGCTTCGATGGCCAAGGCCGTGATCGGCGGAGTCGCGCTGGCCGCGGCGATGGACCGGACCTCGATCCGGCTCGACGACCTGGCCTCGAAATACATCGCCGCCTGGCGGAGCGATCCGGTCAAGTCCACCATCACGGTCCGTGAACTCGGCTCGCACACCTCGGGCCTCGGTGACGCCGATGTCGATGCGGACGTCAATGTCGTCAAGCTCACCGGCTGGATGGGCGAGTTCTGGCATGTCCTGCCCCCGCCCCGCGATCCGTTTACGATCGCGCGGGACATCGTGCCGATGGTCGCCAAACCCGGCGCCGAATTCCACTACAGCAATCCCGGCATCGGGATGATGTGCTACTGCATCACGGCGGCGCTGCGCGACTCGAACTCCCCTCAGAAAGACATCCGCTCGCTGCTTCGGGACGCGGTCATGCGCCGGATCGGCATCGCGGACGACCAGTGGGATTGCGGTTACGACAAGACCTCCCGGGTGGACGGCCTGCCCCTCGTGGGGGCCTGGGGCGGCGCCGATTTCACGGCCCGCGCGGCGGCCCGCCTGGGGCGCCTGATGCTGCATGATGGCGATTGGGACGGCGATCAGGTGTTGAGCGCCGAAGCCGTCCGGAAGACCACCGCCGACTCCGGCCTGCCGAACGCCGTCAACGCCGGCTGGTGGACCAACGCCCGCGGCCGGGTCCTCGCCCTTCCGCGCGACGCCTATTGGGCTTCCGGCGCGGGCAACCAGACCCTTCTCATCGTGCCCAGCCTGAAGCTCATCATGGTGCGCTTTGGCGACGGCCTTGCGCCGGAATTCAACGACCCGCGTTTGTTCCGCTATCTGCTCGCCCCGCTCGCCCGGACAATGATTCACCCTCCCACCCCCTTTCCCGAGTCATGAACGATCTCCGCTTGGGCGTCATCGGATCCGGCGGTCGCGGCCGCTATCTCTCGCGGATCGCGCACGCCCGCGGTGCGGGAGCGCGGATCGTGGCCACCTGCGACGTTGTGCCCGCGGTGCTAGCCCGTGACCGCGTCTGCTACGGCCGCTCGATCTTCACCACCGACGATTACCGAGCGCTGCTTGACCAGGCCGAGCTCGACGCCGTGATCATCGCCTCGCCGGATTTCCTGCACGAGGAACAGGCGGTCGCGGCCCTTTCCAGAGGCCTTGCGGTGTATCTCGAGAAACCGATGGCGATCTCGATCGCAGGCTGCGACCGGATCCTGCGCGCCGCGGCCAGCCACAAGGCCCGGCTGTACGTCGGCCACAATCTGCGCCATGCGCGATTTGTCCGGAAGATGAAGGAGCTGATCGACGCTGGGGCGATCGGCCGGCCCAAGGCCTGCTGGGTGCGCCACTTCATCGCGAATGGCGGGGACTATTACTTTCAGGACTGGCATGCGGAGCGGCGGTTTTCCCACGGGCTCCTCCTGCAAAAGGCCGCTCACGATATCGATATCGCGCACTGGCTGTGCGGCGGCTACTCCCGCCAGGTTTCCGCCATGGGCGCGCTCACCGTCTACGGCGACATCAAGCGCCGGCTGCCGGAGATTCCCGGACCGCGGCGGATCGAGGGCCGGATCGTGCGACGGGAAATCTGGCCACCAACCCGGCAGCACGGTCTGAACCACCGGATCGACGTCGAGGACCTGAGCCAGATGCTCATGAAGCTGGACAACGGGGTGCTCGCCAACTACGCGCAATGCCACTACACTCCGGACAGTTGGCGCAATTTCACCGTGATCGGCACGGAGGGCCGCATCGAGAACTTCGGCGACGTGGGTCCGGACACGACCGTTCGGCTCTGGACCCGCCGCCGGCCGGGCTACTTCCCGGGCGGCGACCGGGTTTTTCGTCTCCCCACCAACAGCGCCGACCATGGCGGCGCGGACCGGTCGATCATCGCGGAATTTCTGCGCTTCGCCCGCCGCGGCGGGAAGACCGACACCTCGCCCGTGGCCGCGCGCGAGAGCGTCGCGACCGGCTACATGGCGACCGAATCGCTGCGCGCCGGCGGCAAGCCGATGCGCGTCCCGCCGCCTCCGGCGGGTCTCATCTGATCCCGCGGCGCCCGGTCCCTCCGAGAGCGCCCGTGGGCGGGTCCTTTCGAACTGGGCGCCGTTCGGATCCCGCTTTCCCTCAAATCCCGCCATGAACGCTTCTCCGCCCGAGCCCAGGGCCCCCGCGCCGGCCGCCAGCCCGCGCGCCCATCTCAATGTCGCCGATTCCGCGGTCATTTTGAAGCGGTTTTATTTCGTCGAGCGCGCGCTTATCGTACTCCAAGCCGGTTGGCTTCCCGGCGTCGAGCATTGGGGAACGAAGCTGGCTCTGCCCGAGACGCTGTGGGAGAACTCCGTCCTCGCCCGGGAGCTGCGCAATCGCATCCTCGAACTGCGCTACCCGGAGCGCCGGATCGTCGCGGGCGACGACGAGCCGCTGGTGGCCCGCTTTCGCCAATGCGGCGACGCGCCCAACGGACTCGCGTTCGTTCGGGCCCTGGCCGAAGCGGCGCGCCCCTACACCCGCGAGCTCTATTCGTCCTATCGCCGGATCGCCGACGCGCTCGACGACGCCCCCACGCTTTTCTTCCTGAATCACGCCCTGGCCGATTTCGAGCGCCAGGACGAACGCTTGCGCGCGGCGTCCCGGGGTTACGCCGTGGTCTATCCCGAACAGACGGCCGCGGCCGACCGCTGGGTCGCCGCGGTCCGCGCCGTTTTCGACCAGACCCCGCATGCGCTGTTCTTTCGCCCCGATGCGCCGCCTGCCTGGGACGGTTCGGTTTTGACCGCTGCGGGCGGCCGGCCCCTCCGGATCAGCCGCACCGGCGCGCGGGATCGCCGGTTCCGGCGCTGCGCCTTCGCATGGCCGGACCGACTGAAGCCGGGCGATCCCGGCGAGGGAAGGAGGCTCCAGCTTCGGCAAGCCGTCCACCACGCGAACGAAGTGTGGGCCTCCGAGATGGCCGCGGCGTGCCTGCACGATCTGGCGGACAAAGGGCCGGCCGAGTTCCTCGAGGACGCCGCGCGCTGGTGCTTCGACGAGATCCGGCATTGCCGGATGGGCTACGAGCGGCTGAAGGCCTGGCGGTTCGCGGAGGCGGATATTCCGCTCGACGCGTTCTCCTACGACGCGGGGCAGTCGCTCGACGCGATCGGCCGGCTCGGAATCATCTTTTTCTTCGAAAGCACCTACATCCACACGAAGCCCGAACGGACGAGGATCTTCCGCGACCTCGGCGACCGGCTGAGTTCGCATGACATGGACTTCGACTGGGCCGACGAGCTCGTCCACACCCATTACGGCAAGCGCTGGCTGGAGTTCTTCCTCGCGGCCGAGGGCGCGGGGCGGACGCCGGCCGATATCAAGCGGGCCGCGCAGGCCGCCGTGGAGCGGCGGCAGGCCGAGGCCTCCGCCGAGGACCAAGCTGCCACCGAACAGGCCTTCCAGGCCGTCCTCGCCAAAGACGGGGCTTCGAGCTAATTTCGGGAATTCTCCGGATCCAAAATCCACATCCGAAAGCCGGGCGCCGCGTAGCATCGACCGTTACGCTGGTTCTGCTCGCCGCCGCTTGGGCGGCGGGCGAACCCGCCGCGCCGTATCCGCCCAGCGCGGCGATTTCCGGCGTCCATTTCGATTTCGCCACCCACCGGCGACTGGCGCAAGGCAGCGACCTTTGGCCGGTGACGTGGGCCGACGACGGCAGTCTCTACTCGTCCTGGGGCGACGGCGGGGGCTTCGGCGGCAGCGACAGTCTGGGCCGGGTCTCGCTCGGCTTCGCCCGCATCGAAGGCGGCCCTCGCCGCTGTTCCGGCGACAATGTCTGGGGCGGCCTGAATCCCGGACATCCGGCACGGTTCGAAGGCAAAAGCGACGGGATCGTGTGCGTCGGTGGTACGCTCTATGCGTGGATCGAGCACTGGAATCCGGGTCATCGAACGGTCGAGTCGCAACTCGCCTGGTCGAAGGACCATGGAGCTGCGTGGCATCTGCCGCCGTGGGCCTTCGATTTCCGGGAGGGCTTCACGCTCCCGGCCCTGCTCAATTTCGGCCGGGACTACCGCGGCGCCCGGGATCGTTACGTGTACGCCTATTCGGTGCGCCCGACCTGGGGTCCGGGTCCGACGGCTCGCACGACCTCCGGCTGGGACGTTTACAAGCCGGGCCGGGTGGATCTCTTTCGCGCGCCGCGGGACGCCCTCCTCGACCGAAGCCGCTACGAATTTTTCGCGGGCCGGAACGCCGAGGGCGGCCCGATCTGGTCGTCCCGCATGAAGGACCGCCGCCCGGTCTTCGCGGATCCGAACGGCGTCGGCTGGTGCGTCGGCGTGGCCTACGATGCTGGGCTGAAGCGCTACCTGCTCTCCACCGAGCATACGGCCACCTGCGCCGGCGATTTCGGTCTCTTCGATGCGCCCGAGCCCTGGGGGCCGTGGACCACGGTCGCCTATCTGACCTCGTGGGGCAAAGGCCGCATCCAACTGACGACGTTCAACTGGAACTTCACCTCCAAGTGGATGAGCGCGGACGGCACCCACTTCACACTTATCTTCAGCGGGACGAAGTCCAACGACTCCTTCAACACGGTGGCGGGGACTTTCATTCCGGCCGGCGTGCCGCCGGGCCTCCCCTGAGCCGTCCCGGAAATCGCGACGCGGACCGGAGGCGCGGATCGCCCTGCGCAACGATGAAAGCCCAACAACGCCCCCGGGCGAAACCGACTGCGGCGGAGCAGCAGGCCGGTCATCACGTTTTGCATCGCGGCCATCACCCTTTTCTCCTTTTCCGGGAGAGGTTCGTCGCCGCCTGATTTCCAGGTCCCGGTCGGGGACTCGATTTATGGCCCATAAAGTCTCGGCTTCGCTCGGCCCCGTGTTCCGCGCCGGAATCCGGGCGCCGGCTCGACTCGCTCCCTGGGTTCTCGCGGGCGCCTGCCTGCTGGCCCGCGCCGCAGCAGCGCCCCCGCCCTACCGCGATCCCCGGGTTCCGGTCGAACAGCGGGTGGCCGACGCGCTCGCGCGGCTCACCCTCGATGAGAAGATCGAGCTGCTCAGCGGCTACCACTGGTTTTCCATCGCGCCGATCCCCCGGCTCGGTCTGCCGGAGATCAGAATGTCCGACGGCCCCCTAGGCATCCGCAGCCATTACCCCTCGACGGCCTATCCGTCCACCGAGGCCCTGGCGGCAAGCTGGGACCGGGCGCTCGCGCGCG
Source organism: Opitutaceae bacterium (assembly GCA_050737455.1). Classification (GTDB taxonomy): domain Bacteria; phylum Verrucomicrobiota; class Verrucomicrobiia; order Opitutales; family Opitutaceae; genus Palsa-1447. The sequence goes on from JBOHXF010000352.1 coordinate 10,838, forward strand.
ACTACGGTGTGGCGCTGGGGCGCGACGCGCGGGCGCGGGGCATCCGCATCCTCCTTGCCCCGGCGATCAACATCGTCCGGATCCCTCAAAATGGGAGGAATTTCGAGTTCATGAGCGAGGATCCGGTGCTGACGGCGGATATCGCCGTTCCAGAGATCCAGGGCATCCAGAGCCAGGGGGTCGTCGCCACGGTCAAGCATTTCGTCGCGCATAACCAGGGGGCGGTGGTCAAGGCGAACGTCCTCGTCGGCGAACGGGCGCTCCGGGAAATCTATTTGCCCGCGTTCAAAGCCGCCGTCGAGCGGGGTCACGCTTGGGCGGTGATGGACGCCTACAATCGGATAAACGGCTCGTGGTGCACCGAGGACAATTTTCTCAACAACCGGGTGCTGAAGGGCGAATGGCATTTCCCCGGCATCGTCATGTCCGACTGGCTTGCGGCGCACGACGACCTGGCCGAAGTGGACGACGGACTCGATCTCGAAATGCCGGGACCCGTGTACTACACGGCGAAGCGGCTGAAGCACCTCCTGGCCGGGCGCCAGATCTCCCTCGCCACCCTCGACGACAAGGTGCGCCGGATCCTCCGGCTGGAGATCGCGAATGGCTTCCTCGACCATCCGATCGGCCCCGATCCGTCGATTCCCGCGAACGATCCGCGGAGCTCGGCCGTCGCGCTGCGGATCGCCCGGGAAGGCATCGTCCTCCTCAAGAACCGGGGCAAGCTGCTTCCGCTCGACCGCGCCCGCATGAAGAGCGTCGTCGTGCTGGGCCCGAACTGCCGCGATTTCCCGCAAGGCGGCGGAAGTTCGCTCGTCAAGGCTTTTCATTTCGTCAGCGTGCTGGAAGGGCTCCGGCGCGCCGCCGGACCGGTCGCCGTCACCTATGTTCCGGCCGACGGGTCGGCCCCCGATTTCGTGACGGCCGCCGACGCGCGGGTGATCCGATCCGCCGACGCCGTCGTGGTGTGCGTCGGGTTCAACTCCGAGCTCGAACGGGAGGGAAGCGATCGCACGTACGCGCTGCCGGGCACCCAGCCGGAGCTTATCCGCGCCGTCGCCGCGCTGAATCCCCGCACGATCGTCATCCTCGATTCCGGCGGCAACGTCGCCATGGCGGATTGGATCGGCCGGGTTCCGGCCCTTCTCGAGGCCTGGTACCCCGGCCAGGAGGGCGGCCGCGCGCTCGCCGGGATCCTGTTCGGCGACTCCGACCCGAGCGGCCGCCTGCCGGTCACTTTCGAGAAGCGCTGGAAGGACCATCCCGCTTACCTGACCTATCCGCCGAAGGGCGACCGCTCCGATCTGGCCGAGGGCGTTTTCATGGGCTATCGCAGCTATGACGCCCGCGGTATCGCGCCGCGCTTTCCGTTCGGCTTCGGATTGAGCTACACCACATTCGCCTTCTCCGGCCTGCGCGTGACGCGCGCGGCGGACGGCGATCTTCGGGCGGCCTTTTCGGTGGCCAACACCGGCGGGCGGGCGGGTGCCGAAGTCGCGCAGGTGTATGTCGCGCCTCCTCCGGGGCCGGTCGCCCGCCCGGTCCGGGAGCTGAAGGCATTCGCGCGGGTTTCCCTCGCTCCCGGGCAAACCAAGCGGGTCTCCGTCGTCATCGAGCGCGGCTCGCTCGCCTATTTCGACGAGGGCCGGCGGGCTTGGACGACCGTCCCGGGAGACTACGTCGTTTCCGTAGGAAGCTCTTCACGCAGCCTGCCGGAGTCGGCGACGGTCACACTGCCCTGATCCGGAGGCGGGCGCGGGGCGCGCCGGCCCGGCTCCGCAAACCGCCATGGCCCGACGACGCGGCCCCTTCGCGAAAAGAGCCCCCGCCCGCGGAACAAGACGACCGATGGCGCGGCCGCAGCCGCCCGAAATCGCACGGGGACATCCGGGCTAACGCCGGCCGGCGCTGCTGAGATAGATCGCGTGGGCCATGTATCCGGCCGCCGTTGCGAAGGCGCGGCCTTGGCGATCCATCACGGCGGTGCGCGGATCGATGCCTTCGGTGATGATCCCTCCGTCCCAGGGGCTCGCCAGAAGGATCTTGAGCGCCCGATCATGGCCGCGGGCGAGCAGGAGATGATCGGCCACCGACCAGCTCGTCGTGAAGGGCAGCCGATGACTGCCCGGCAGCCCGTAGGGATCGTCCGCATACGAATACGGGTAGGCCTTCGAATGCAGCCACGCGTAGGTTCGGACAAAGAGAGGGTCGTTCTCGGAAATGAACCCGAGCGCGGGCAGCTTCATCAGCGAGCCCGGAGGAATATCGGTGAAGACGAACTTCCGTCCCTCCGTCGCGGCGGCAAAGATCGTTCCGGCCCCGCCGGGCGGGGTCGAGACGCAATGAGCCAGGATAGCGCCCCTAAGGGCGTCGGCCCGGCGCCGCGCGTCGTGCGCCGCGCCAATGTCCCTCATCCGCGCATAGAGCCATTCCAGTTCGTGCAGCGCGCGCCAGGTAAGGACGTTGTCGTAGGTCAGGAACGGCAGTTTCTGATACTCGTCCTGGGAGTCCTGGAGCGAAGTGAAGAGCCCCGTGGCGGGGTCGAACCGGCCGTAGACGCGATCTCGGAGAAAATCCAGCTCCGCGCGGTGCTCCAGGAGAAAGTCGTCGTCGTTCACCCGCCGGACGTATTGCGCGAAGGCCAAAATCGGCGCGTCCGCCTCGTCGAGCTGGAAGCCGCCTTCGAGCACGTCCCCGTCGATGAAGCGGCTGTGCGTCCCCGTGTTCCGCAGCTGCGGCCCGAGCGCGTACTCCAGGGCCTCCCGCGCGAGTCCGGAATCGATGTCGAGCAGCGCGGGAAAGCTCCACAGCATCGCGTCCCGGTCCCAATACGCGGCCGAAACGTAGTAGCGGGGACTGCGCGAGGTCACTCCCACGGTTTGTTCGGTGTCGATCGTCTTGCCCCAGGCGTAGAACGCGGTGAAGAACGCGTTGCGGTTCATCAGCAGGTCGAGGTCGGCCCGGCCTGTCGTATGCTCCCGCCGGTGCAGCCAGGCGGCGGCCCGCGCGATCACGCCGTCCGCGCCGTGCCGGTCGATCCGTTCTTGGAGCACGGCTGCGGCGCTGGCTGCGCTGAACTCCTCCACGCCCACGCCGAGGATGAAGTCCGCCTCGAGCGTCCGGCCGGGCGCCAGCACGGCGTCGTGCTTCGCCCACACGGCGGGAGCCTCGGTGACCGGCTGATCCGTCGGCGTGCCGTGCCCGCCGGGATAAAGGAGCGCCCACGCGAACTGCGTGTCGTCGGTGCGGTAGCTGAAAGCCTCCCCGGGGCCAACCCAGGGTGCGGGCGAGGCCGTGCGCTCCCCGTCGAGCGGCACCGGCTTGTAAGTGACCCGATCGAGGCCGCCCCAGGACGCGAAAAGCCGCGCGCTGCAGCGGACCGGCGCGGATCGCCGATTCGTCATGGTGAGGCGGATCAGGGCGGCATGCGAACCCGGCGGCGCGCAGTAGGTGACCGCCATCTCGACCCCATCCTCGACGAGCTTCGCCGTCGGAATCCAGTATTCGATCAGTTCCCACGATGGGTTTTGAAACGGAAGGGCGCGGCCATCCGCGAAGAATCTGGGCTCGATCACGGGGGCTCCGTCGCCTCCGACCACTTGCAGGAGCCCCCGCATCCGCATCGAGAGCACGTTGAAAGTGCCGATCGCTCCGTCAGCCGCCCGGATGTCCGGAAACGATATCCACTCGTTGCCCGTCGGCACGACGTCGTCGGCCCGGAGAGCGAGCGGCTGGCGGCGCGGAAACTCCGCCGCGGGGATCCGCGCCGCGCTCGACGGCAGCACCGTCAAAATGAAGAGGAGACATCCCCAGACCGCGGTCTTCACCATGGGAACGAAGGGAAGTTTGAAAGCGCCCAAATCATCGGCTGATAGACGGGGATTCGCCATAACGTTGCCGTTTCCCGGTCTCCGAGCAGCCGGGAGAATGCTGATCCGGATCGTGCGGAGTGTGATCCCATCGCAGCCTTTCCCGGCCTCCGGTCGGAGGATCGCCGAAATGGCCGGATCCCGATCCCACCGGCGGAACGGAGGGGCGTTAGCTTCTATCGTATTCCCGCTTCCATTACACCTTGCCACGCCAGCGTCCGCGGAGCGGCCGCCTCCCGCGGGCGGTTTGGCGGCCGGCGGAACGGCCCAGCGCGCGCCGAACGCCGGTTCCTTCGGTGTTGTCGCCGCAGGCGGCGGGATGCCGCATCCGCCGACGAAAAGGGCGCCGCGTCGGCGGCGCCCGTTCGGAACCGCAGGCTGGGGCCGCGACGGGCCCCCGCCGAAGGCACCGGGTCAGAATTTGAACGTGTTGGCCAGCGTCCAAGTCATCGGTTCGTCGATTTCCCAAGCGTCGATGGAGCCGTCCGGATTTGCCCCGACCGGGATGAGCCGGTCGCCGATGCCGATATTGCGGACATAGAATTGGATATGCCAGCTCACGCCTTTGTAGAGGTGCGGGATCGTATAGCCGACCGAAGCGTCGTAGTAGGTCCGGTTCGGCGAATAATACGCATGCCGAACGTCGGCCACGGCCGCCGTGGACGTCGACCCGTTGATGGTCTGGGAGATCGTCGTGACCGGATATCCGATCGCTTGACCGTCGATGAAGCGGATGCCTCCGCCGACGTTCCAATTCTTCAGGATGCCGCTGGTGAAGGCATAGTTCGTGATCAGGTTCCAGTGCCACTTCGCGAGCTCGGGCGTGGGCGCGCCATCCTGCCGGACGATCGTCTCGATCGGAATGACGATGTTCTCGTTGTAGGTCGTGGCGATCGGATCCGGACTGCTGGTGTACATC
>JBOHXF010000353.1:0-2705 GCA_050737455.1 Opitutaceae bacterium
ATAACGAACTCCATGCCGGCGTAGAGCCCGAATGTGATCGCGAGCTTCATCCAGCCCGGATCGATGGCGAGCGCCAGGACGAGCGGGCAGGCCGCCGCGATCCACGCGCCGATGAACGGGATGAACCGCAGCAAGGTCGCAAGGATTCCCCAAAGCACGGGGCTCGGCGTGCCGATCACGCTCAAGCCGAGCCCGATGCAGCAGCCGTACGCGGCATTGATCAGAAACTGCCTCCCGAGATAACGCGAAATCCGGTCCGCGGCGTCGTTCACCGCCTGGGTCGCCATATTGAGCCGCGAGGTGGTCATCACCTTGAGAAAGCGGTCCCGCAGATCTTCCCGCTGAAACAGGATCGCGACGACGAACACGACCACGATCAGCGCCGTCCCGAACGGTTCGAGCGCGGGCAGGGCGATCTGCCGGAAGACCATCCAAGAGGTCCGGCCGGGCGTCTGCACCTCGACCGGCACCGGCGCCTGGGAGCCGGTCCCGCCGGTAGCCGGCTTTGCGGTCATGTCGTGCTGGAGGCGATCGAACATCTGCTCGACCCGCCCGAACGCGGGCCCGGTGTGGGGCGCGCGGAGCCGGTGGATCTTGGCATCGATATTCCGCTCGTAATTGGGGAGTTCGTGCACCAGATCCAGCGCCTGGTTTGTCAGGACCCAGCCCAGAGCGCCGATGATGACGAAGGCGAAGGTGGCCGTCACGGCGACGGCCCACGTCTTGCCGAGGCCCCAGCGATTCAGGCGGACGACAAGCGGGGACAGGAGGAAGGCGAGCAGGGCCGCGATCGAGATGGGCACCAGCACGCCGGCGCCCATCCGCAGAATCAGCACGACCAGGGCGAAGCTGGCCACCGCGTGGAAAAAGATGCGGAAGTCATCGGCTTGCTCATCGCGCATATCCGCCTTTGACCCGCCCGGCGTGTCAAATGATCCGGCACGGGCTGCGGCGGGCCACAGCGCTCCCTCCGACCGGCCAGCCGAAAGTTAATGATTCTTATAAAGATATTTCCGGAACGGCCGATGAGTCCAGCTGTTCCCCGCTTCGAACTGTCATGGCGCGCATTCTCCTTGTCGACGATTCGCCTTCGATTCGCTCGCTTCTCGAAAAAACGCTGCGCGCAGCCGGACACGAGGTCGCGGCCGCCGACAATGGCAAGGACGGGCTCAAGCTCGCGCAGCGCGAACCCCGGTTCGATCTGATCCTAACGGACATTTACATGCCGGACGGCGACGGGTTGGAATTTCTCTTTTCGCTCCGCCGGGCCGGCGCGCCGATCCCGGTTATCGCCATGAGTTCGGCCACGAGCGGGCCAAAGAACATGTTGGCCGCCGCCCGGACCATCGGGGCGAAACTCACGCTCCACAAGCCCTTTACCGCAGTCGACCTCCTCAAGGCGGTCGATTCCGTCATTCGCCGGATACACGCGGCCGAACCGCAACGAACCTAGCGCGCGGCGGTCTGAAACTCCATGAATTCCCTACCCGAGGATCCGGCCGACCGGATCCTGATGAATGGCATCCATATCGAGCTGACCGGCGCGCTCCAGACCACCATCCGCGCGAAATTCGGGGCCCTGATTCGGCACAATCCTTATATAGTCCGGATCCAGGTGCATCTCGAAAAGGCGCAGAAATTGGGCCACGAGGCGATGTTTCGCGCCACCGGACGCATGGAACTGCGCGGGCCCGACATCGTCGCGGTCGAATCGGGCAAGGAAGCGTACGGGGTGCTCGAGGCCCTCGCCGGAAAGCTCGACCACCTCCTCCAGCGCCGGCATGGCCTGCGCAAGGAGAAGCGAAACCATCCTCACGAGGTGGAGCTTTCCGCACCGATCCCAAAGACCGGCGACGTATCGCCCGACAAAGGGTGAGCTGAGGCCGAGCTGGCGCGGCATCCGTTCACCCCGGGGCGGACCTCCTCACAGGGAGGTCGCTCCGCGCTGGGCGGCCGGAGCCGTCAGCTCGGCGAGTCGCCGGTCCACCTCGTCGGCCGGGTCGCCGCGGCTGTCGGTGAGCCGGTCGGGATCGGCGAACCGGCGCGCTTCGGTCGCCTTCAGCTCCTCCTCGCGCAGCTCCCGCTCCGCCTGGAACCAGTTCTCCTCATCCCTCCCTTCCGGGCTGCCCTGAGCCTCCCATATCCGCCGGGCGCGCGCGGCGATCTCCTCGTGGTTGAAGAGCCGGGCGGCGACGGCCTTGCCGGAGGCGCCGGAACGAGTCGCGCGCGGCGGCGATCCGGCTCCGGGGCCGCGCGGAGACGCGGGGGGACTCGCATGGGCGGGGGCGGAAGGGGACGAAAATTTCGCTTTCGGTTTCATCCGGGCATTGTAGCTCCGCGCCGCTCCGCGCACCTATCGGGGAAAATGCTCCTTCGGCCTACGGGCTTTGTCCTCGCCCGGCGCGGCGCAAGCCGCCAGAGTCCGGACCCGCATGAACGGATCGCCGCTGCTCGCCCTCGACCGCGTCGGCAAGCGCTTCGGCTCGGCGCCCGCGCTCGAGGCCGTGAGCCTCGAGGTCGAACGCGGCGAGTTCGTGAGCTTCATCGGTCCGAGCGGCTGCGGCAAATCAACCCTGCTGCGCCTGATCGCCGGGTTGGAGGAGCCGTCCGAAGGCTCCATTCGGATCGCCGGAAGGCCGCCCGCCCGGGCGCGATCCGACCTGTTTTTCGTCTTTCAGGACCCTTGCCTCCTGCCCTGGCGCCGC
>JBOHXF010000354.1:0-10880 GCA_050737455.1 Opitutaceae bacterium
GATGAAGGCATGGGAGAGCGTCCGGCCGCGCATGTAGGCCAGGGGGGCGATTTCGATCACCCCCTTCTCGGTAAGCCGGCTGGCCTCCTCAGGACCGAGCATCTCGCCCAGAGCATCGTACAGCGGCCGCAGATAGGGAAGGATCTTTTCGCGCAGGTCGCCGGGAAGAAAGCCCAGCGCCTCCCCGGCCTCAACGGCGGGCCGGGTGAGAATCACCCGCTGGACTTCGGCCCGCTGCAGCGCGGCCACCGCGGCGGCTACTGCAAGATAGGTCTTGCCGGTGCCTGCCGGACCGATTCCGAAGGCGATCGTATGGGTCAGCATCGATTGCAGATAGAGCTTCTGCGTCAAGGTCTTGGGCACGATGCTCCGCCGGCCGGTCTGAATTACCAGGGGCTCCTTGAGGAGCGCCTTCAGCGTGGAACCCTCCCCCCGCGCGAAGGCGTCCGCGATCCGGTTGAAATCGGGCGTCCGAATGGTCATCCCCTGCGTGCGGGCGGCATGAAGGAACTCGAAAAAGTCCTCGGCGAGCGCGAGTTGCGCCGGCGGAGCCTCGATCTTCAGCCATTCGTCCCGGCTGACGAACGTCGCCCCGAAGACCTGTTCGGCGTGGGCGAGGTTCTCCTGCCGATCCGCGTAGATCTGGCTAAGATGCCTTGGGCTCGGAAAGTGGAGCGTCTTGGAGCTTGGCGGCTTCATGAACGCGCTGCCAGGTCGCATCGAGCGACTGCGGCAGCAGTCGGGTCTGGCCGACGACCGGCATGAAATTGTTGTCCCCCTGCCAGCGGGGGACGATATGGGCGTGCAGATGAGGGATGCTTCCCCCGGACACGGACCCGAGATTGAACCCGACATTGAAGCCGTCGGGCTTCAGCGCCGTTCCCAGGAGCCGTTTGCAGACGAGGATCTCCTCCATGAGATCGGCCCGTTCGGCCGGAGAAAGCTGCTCGAGCTCCGTCACCTCCCGAAAAGGCACCGCGAGCAGATGACCCGGATTGTAGGGAAAGCGGTTCAGGACCGAATAGCTGAGCGTGGAACGGTGGACGATCAGGGCGGCGCGATCGTCCCCCAGGCCGGGCAACTCCGTGAACGGCCGCTTCATGGCGGCCGGGTATCTCGGCGCCTCGATGTAATCCATCCGCCAATAGGGGTGGAGCTGTTCCATGGGAAATGAAATCGATTAAGGCACGCCCGGCCTCCGAAGTCAAAATCGCCTTGCGGGCCCCCGGCGGCCCCGTATCTCTGGCCGCTTGGATTTCTCACTTTCCACTCTGCACCGGCGGGTTGTGGTCACCGGCATCGGCGCCGTGACCCCGGTCGGCAACACAGCTCCGGCGAGCTGGGCGGCCCTGACCGCGGGCAAGAGCGGCGTGGGCCGGATCACCCGGTTCGATCCCGCCGCATGCTCGGCGCAAATCGCCGGGGAGGTCAAGGACCTGAACCCGAGCGCGCCGCTGGCGAAGCCGCTCCACCCGCGTGGGTTGGGGCGTGACCCCGTGCTCGCGGCGATCTCCCCGAAGGACCTGAAAAAACTCGGCCGGTTCTCCCATCTTGGAATCGTGGCCGCCGTTGAGGCCTACGCGGATTCCGGCCTCGACGCGGACCGCGGCAACCTGCCCCCCGAACGGGCCGGCGTCAACCTGGGGGTGGGGCTCGGGGGACTCCCCGAAATCGCAGCCACACAGGACAACTGGCACCAGCAGGGCTACCGAAAGATCTCCCCGTTCTTCATCCTGCAGGCCGCCCCGAACATTCTGGCCGGCCAGGTGGCCATCCTGCTGAATTTCAAGGGATCGAACATGAGCGTGGCCTCCGCCTGCGCGACGAGCGGCCATGCCCTCGGCGAGTCCTTTCGCGCCATCCAGCGGGGGGACGCCGACGTGATGATCGCTGGCGGGGCGGAGGCCGTCATCACCCCCATATGCGTTGGCGCGTTCGCCCAGATGCGGGCGCTCTCGTCCCGCAACGAAGCCCCGGAAAAGGCGTCGCGTCCGTTCGATGCGGATCGGGACGGGTTCGTGATCGGGGAGGGCTCGGTCGTCCTGATCCTGGAGGAGAGGGGTCGGGCCCTCGCGCGCGGCGCCCGCATCTACGCCGAAATGCTCGGATACGGGGCGACGGCCGACGCGGTGCACCTGTCGATGCTCGCGCCCGGAGCCGAGGGATCCCGCCGAGCGATGCTCCTGGCCCTGGCCGAGGGGTCAGTGCCGCCGGCCGAGGTCGACTATGTTTCGGCGCATGCGACCTCCACCCCCGGCGGCGATGGCGAGGAGGCCGCCGCCATCGCCGGGCTTTTCGCGGAGGCCAGGGGGCGCATTCATGTGAGCGCAGTGAAGTCCATGACCGGCCACCTGCTCGGCGGCGCCGGCGCATTGGGCGCGATGGCCGCCGTGCTGGCGATCCATGAGGGGGTCGTGCCCCCCACGATCAACCTGGACCGGCCGGATGCCGCCTGCCTCGCGGCGGAGCTCGATTTCACGGCGCATCGGGCGGTGCGCAAGACGGTCCGCCGGGCGGTCACGAACAGCTACGGTTTCGGCGGCACGAATGCCTCGCTGGTGTTCGGCGCGCCATGATCCGACGCGCCGAATAGGCTCGGAAAAGCGGAGGGTGCGGGAAACGATCCCTCGGTGATCTGGGTCTACCGCTTCCTGTTCGCGCCGGCCTTGATCGTGCTTGGGCCGGTTTACCTGCGGCGGATGCTCCGGCGCGGCGGCTATCGCGAGAACTTTTCGCAGCGGGTCGGCCGCCATCGGCGGCTGCCGCCCAAACGGACTCCCCGAATCTGGATCCAGGCGGTGAGCGTGGGTGAACTGCTCGCGATCGGCCCGCTGCTCGAGACGCTGCGCGCAAAGGGCCTGGAAATCTATCTGACGACGACCACGAGCACCGGCTACCGTCTCGCCCTCGACCGGTATGGGGCCCACACGGTGGGGATCGGTTATTTTCCGATCGATTGGTGTCCGTTTTCCGCGCAGGCGTGGGCCGCCATCGAACCCGATCTCGTCGTCCTCACCGAAGGCGAACGCTGGCCGGAGCACGCCAGGCAGGCCGCTCGGCACCGCGTGCCGGTCGTCTGCGTCAACGCCCGCCTTTCGGATCGCAGCTTCCGGAGGCTGCGCCGCTTTCCCTTCGCTGCGCGGCTCGCGCTGGACGGCCTCACGCGCGTCCTGGCGGCCTCGCGGCTGGACGGGGCACGGTTTCGCGCTCTGGGGGTGCCTCCGGAGCGGCTGTCGGTGACCGGAAACCTTAAACTGGACGTGTCGATTCCGCCTCTGGTCCCCGGCGAGGGCAAACGGCTGAAGAGCGAATTGGGTCTCGGGCCCGGCCCAATCGTCCTTGGCGCTTCCACCTGGCCGGGAGAGGAAACGGCGTTGGTCGCGGCGGTCGTCTCCGCGCGGGCAGCGGGCCTCGCCTGCTCGCTCCTGCTCGTGCCCCGCCACGCCGAGCGAAGAAACGAGATCGAATCGGACGTGCGGGCCGCAGCCGCCTCAGCTTCGGCGCTGCGATCGGAATCGCCGTCCGCCGAATCGACCGCCGCGCCGTGGACATGGCACTTCCGATCGCACGGACCCGCTTGCGGGGCGGTGGACGTCGCAATCGCCGACACGACGGGCGAACTGCAGCGATTCCTGCAGGTCGCCGACCTGGTTTTTGTCGGCAAGAGCCTATGGCCCAACACCGAGGGCCAGACGCCGGTCGAAGCGGCCGCGCTCGGCAAGCCAATCCTTTTCGGACCGGGGATGAGCAACTTCCGAGTCGTTGCGCGGGATTTGCTGGCCCGGGACGCCGCGCGCCGGGTCAAGAGCGCCGAAGACCTCGCTGGCGAGATCGCCCGGTTGCTGCGGGATCCGAACGAAGCCGCAAGACTCGGCAAGGCCGCCTTCGCCTGGCGTGAAGAGAACCGAGGCGCCTTGGACCGCACGGTCGCCGGCATTCTCGAAGCCCTTCCGCTTGTTCCAATCGGAGGCCAAGGCGCGCGCGGCGGAAGCGCGCCCCCCGCCGAAACTGTCGATGAGAAAGGAGGGCGTGGCCGGCGCCGGGCGGGCGATTCCGGTCCTCAGCGCGGCGGATGACCCAGGCCCTTGCCTCAGGGTCCGCGTGATGCGGGGCTGCGATTCGGAATCGCGGGACCCCTGCGTCTCGGTCCGTTGTCAGCCCGCGGCCGACGCGGGCTGAGGCGCGACCTGAAGCGCCACGCATTTGTAGAGCGTGCGGCCGCCCGCGTAGGAAATCGCGGTCGTGACAAACAGCCGGAGCCCGCCCGAGGAGAAGGGCGCTCCCGCGGAAAGTCGCTGCGCGAGCGCCGGATCCTTTTCGAGGACGGCGGCCCAATCCGGATCGGCGGCCAGGACCAGCGGTCCGCTCGGCGGCGCGAGCAAAATCGAGAGAATGGAGGCCCGCTCGGCGTCACGCGATTCGGGAATCGGCGGGGGCGCCGCCGGGAGCGGGACGGCTGCGGACGCCGGCGGGGCGGGGATCTCGGGCGCCTGAGCCTGCTTGACCTCCAGCTTGATCATGCGCGCGACCGCCTCGGGTCCGGTTTCGCCGATCACGGAGCTGACCCAGTCCAGCATCAGGTTGCGGACGGCGTTGAGGTCCGGCGCGCCGGCGATCGGCTCGATTCCGCCGCTTTTGCGGATCGCCTTCACCAGGATCGACACCTCCTTGAGATACACGTTCTTCTGCGCCCCCGGGATGTAGTACATCACCACGAGGTGGACGGGTTTGGCGTCGGTCGCGTCGTACGCGATTCCCTGTTGGGACCAGCCGATCGCGCAGAAAAGTTCGCCTTCCTCCCGCCTCCCGCGGACGTGCGGGACGGCCACGCCAAGGCCGATACCCGTGTTGCATTCCTTCTCCCGCCGGGTGACCTCCTCGCCCGCGTCGAGTCCCGACTCGATGTTCGGATTGGCGTCGAGGATGCGGGCGAGGAACGCGAGGACGCGATCCTTGCCGGCGGCTTCGGGTAGTTCGAAGAGACGCCCTTCCTGCAGGGCCGTGAGGATGCTGCGCATGATCGAATCGGGTCAGTCCGTGCCGAAGCGGCGGTAAAACCACGTCTTCACGGTGTGCGCGAGAACGCTATAGAGAATCGCGAACAGCGCCAGCCATAGAAAATACGCGCCCGGCAGCGGCGCAAGCCCCAGAAAGCCCGCGAACGGGGAAAACGGCAGCCAGACGGCGGTCGCGATGATGGCGGAAGTGGAGAGAAGCATGGTCCGGCTCGCGCGACTTTGGAAAAACGGAATGCGGCGGGTGCGGATGATATGGACGACGAGGGTCTGGGTGACCAGGCCCTCCACGAACCAGGCGCTGTGAAAAAGCACTTCGAAATGACGATTCAGGGCCGGCGAGGCGCCGGGCCGGCCCCACGCAGAGCAGCCGAAATAATACAGCATGAGAAAGAACGTCGCATAGTCGAAGAGCGAACTGACCGGCCCCATCACGATCATGAAATTGCGGATGCTGCGGATATTCCAGCGGCGGGGCCGGTCCAGGTATTCCTGATCGACGTTGTCGAGCGGGATCCCGACCTGGGAGACGTCGTAGAGGAGATTGCTCACCAGCAGCTGGGTGGGGGTGATCGGCAGCGCGTTCAGAGGGACGACAAAAAGGCTGCCCACCATGCTGAACACGTTCCCGAAATTGGAGCTGGCCCCCATCTTGATGTACTTGATGATGTTGCCGAAAACCTTCCGGCCCTCCAAGATGCCGTCCTCGAGAACGAGGAGGCTCTTTTCGAGCAGGATGATGTCGGCCGACTCCTTCGCGACGTCGACCGCCGTGTCGACCGAGATGCCGACGTCCGCAGCCTTCATCGCGAGGACGTCGTTGATCCCGTCGCCCATGAATCCCACGACGTGGCCCTGGCCCCGGAGCGTCTTGATCACCTGCTCCTTCTGATCGGGGGTGAGCCTCGCGAGCACGTTCGCCTCGCCGACCTCGCGGGCGAAGCCCGCCTCGTCCAGGGCGGCGAGCTGCGGCCCGGTCACGATCTTCGTGATGGGCATCGATACGTCCCCACAGACCTTGCGCGTGACCAGCTCGTTGTCGCCGGTCAGGATCTTCACGGCGACGCCTGACCGGCCGAGCGCCTCGATGGCGCGCGCGGAGGTGTCCTTGGGGGGATCGAAGAATGCGATGTAGCCCAGCAGCACCAGTTCGGATTCGTCGGCCACCGCGAAGACCGCCTTGGAGCGCTCGAACTCCCGGTAGGCGATCGCGAGCACGCGGTAGCCCTGCGCGCTCAGGGTGCGGTACTCGTCCATCAGGTCGTCCCGGATGAGCTGGATGAGCGGATTGATGTCCTCGTCGACCTGGTAATTGACGCAGGCGGCGGTGACCTCCTCGACCGCCCCCTTGCAGATCAGGACGTGCCGGTCCTCGTGGTCGATCACGACCGACATCCGGCGCCGCCGGAAATCGAAGGGGATCTCGTCGACCTTGCGGCAGTTGCGCTCCACGTCGAGGTCGGTGTGGGCGAGAATGGCGCGGTCGAGCAGGTTGCGCAGGCCCGTTTGATAGAAGCTGTTCATGTACGCGTAGCGCAGGACGTCCTCGCTGGTGCGGCTGGTCACGTCCACGTACTTCTCCAGGACGACGTGGTCCTGGGTGAGCGTCCCCGTCTTGTCGGTGCAGAGGACGTCCATCGCCCCGAAGTTCTGGATGGCGTGAAGCTGCTTCACGATGACCTTCTTTCGCGACATAAGCAGCGCGCCCTTGGACAGGCACACGGTCATGATCATGGGGAGCATCTCCGGGGTGAGGCCGACGGAGACGCCGAGGGCGTACAGCAAAGCCTCCGTCCAGTCCCGGTCCCGGATCCCCACGATCAGAAACACGAGGCAAACCATCGTGACCATGAACCGGATCATGAGCCAGGTGAACCGGAGGACGCCCTGGTCGAAATTGGTGAGCCCTCGCCTGGCCTTCAGCTTCTCGGCCAGGCCGCCGAAGTAGGTCCGCCCCCCGGTGGCGATCGCAATGGCCCGCGCGGACCCGCTGAGCACGTTGCAGCCCATGAAGCACGCGTTCGCGAATTCGAACGGGCCGCCGCCCGTCGGCGGGTTCGAATCGGCGGTCTTTTCGACCGGCATCGACTCGCCGGTGAGGGCGGATTGGGTCACGAAGAAGTCCTTGGCCGAAAGTACGCGCAGGTCGGCGGGGATCAGGCTGCCCGCGGCGAGGACGACGAGATCGCCCGGCACGATTTCCTCGAGCGGGATCTCCGCCTCCCGGCCGTCCCGCAGCACGGTCACGGTGGTCTTCACGAGCTTCTGGAGCTTCTCGACCGCCTGGAACGAGCGCGATTCCTGGAAATACGAGAGAAAGACGCTGAGGAAGAGCATCGCTGCGACGATGATCGTGTCGCCCGGATCGCCCGTGGCATAGAACAGGACCGCCATGACGAGCAGTTGCACGACAAGCGGGTTGCGGCAGCGGTGGAGCAGGTCGGCGACCGCCGAGCGGTGGCCGCCGGTCGCCACGGTGTTGGGGCCGACCTCGTCCAGCCGCTGGGCCGCCTGTTCGGAGGACAGGCCACCCGGGCCCGAACCGAGCCGCTGAAGGAACTCCGTCTCGGGCAGGGTATAATGGGAGGTATCGGCCGCGGACTGGCGATCGATTCCGGTTTTCCCGGCGTTCGGGGCCATCCTCAATTCAGGAGCGACGGATGGGCGGGGGAGCAAGCCGGAACATCGGCCGCATGCGAGAATTTACGCGGTCGGCGGAAAAGAAATTTAGGTTGCGGGCCGCCCCTGCCGTTTTTTAAGTTAATCCTTTTGAGTTGATGCAAGCCCACGGCCCAAAGCGCTTCTATACTCCTCTTGCGCTGGAATTCTGGTTTGAAAGGCTCGGCAACGAGTGGGCCGGCGCCTTCAGCGCGGCCCAGCTCGAGGAAGGACGCCGGATCTACCGGGACGGCGAGGTGCGCGAACTCGAATTGAGCGAGAAAGACGCGATCGTCCATCGCCGGGTCGACAAGAAGGACGAATACGCGGTCATCGAGTGGAACGGTCCGGCGCTGGTGGTGCGGTCCTCGTCGACCGACCGGGACCTCGCGCACGCGCTGGCCGTCGCGGGGCTGCACGAGATCGAGGAACTGGTCGCCGACGAAATCTCCCCGCTTCCCGACGATCTGCCGGCCGAGCCGGAGGCTGGACGCGTCTCGGGCGGAAACGGCGCTTCGGACAGCCGCCCGGCGGCGCGGGGCAACGGGGCCGCGGCGGCCGGGAACGGCTTGGGCAACGGACATGCCTCCGGTCCTCGGCTGGGAGGCCCGTCGCGTCCTCTGGTCCTTGGGTTCAAGACCAGGACGGCGGGGCTCGCGTTTCAGGCCTCCTGGCTCGAGGCCGATCGCAAGACGCGCATTCCCGCACTTGGACCTGGGGCGCATGTCAACGGCAACGGGCACGTCTCCTCCTCCGAACGGGCGAAGCTGATCGGGCTCGCGGCCTACGCGCGCAAGGCGCATTTCGGCTACGACCAGGAGACGGGCGTTTACCTGCTGGAGTCGCTCGTCGAGATCCCCAATTTCCTGCGTGCGGTCCTCCCGGCATGGAAGAAGGTCTTCGTCGTCGAATTGGACGATAAGGCGTCCAACCTTTCCGGCGGCACCCGGGCCATCGAAATCGAGGCCGTGGCGGAGCGGCGCGTGCGGGAGGCCGGCACGGACGGCGGCGCACTCAACCTGCGATGGATCTTCCGCGCCGGGGAGCGGCTCCTGACCGACGCCGAGGTGCAGTCGCTGCTCAAGCGCGGCGGTCAGCCGGTCATCCTGCCGAACCTGGGCATCGTCTCGCTCGCAGCCGACCGGTGGGAATCGTACAGCGCCTGGCAGAGAAACCTCGCCGAAACGGGAGAGGGGGAGGCCGAGATCCCGCCGTACCTTATCTTTTCCCTCTTCAACGACGCCCGGCTGAAGGTGAGCCTCTCGCCCGAAGTGGAGGCCTGGCGCCAGCGGGTGCTCGGCGCCACCGAGGCGCCGCGGGAGCTGCCGGGCTGGCTGCGCCCCTACCAGCGCCGCGGGGTGGAATGGCTGCATCATCTTTCCGAAGTCGGCTGCCATGGCCTCCTCGCCGACGAAATGGGCCTCGGCAAGACCGTCCAAGTCCTGGCGCTCCTGGCGAGCCGGCCCGCTGAGCGGCCGAGCGTGATCGTCTGCCCGGCCAGCGTCGTGCCGGTCTGGCGGGAGGAGATTGCCAAATTCTTTCCCGCCATGCCGGTGGACGTACTCAAGGCGGGCCACGATTTCACGTCGCGCCCGGACCCGGCGCTCTGGCTCGCGAGCTACACCCAATTGCGCAAGCACCGGCCGCTGCTGGACCGCCAGGAGTTCGGCTACGCGGTCCTCGACGAGGGGCAGTTCATCAAGAATCCCGACGCCAAGGTGACTCAGACCTGCTTCGCCCTGCGGGCCGGCCACCGCATCGTGCTGACGGGCACCCCGCTCGAAAACCGGCAGCTCGACCTGTGGAGCATCTTCCGCTTCCTGCTTCCGGGACTCCTGGGTTCGCGTACCAGCTTCGAGACGGCCCTCCACGCCGACCGGGACGGGACGCTGGGGCGGTTGCGCGCCCAGCTTGCCCCGTTCATGCTGCGGCGCACAAAGAAGGAGGTCGCCCAGGAATTGCCTCCCAAGGTCGAAATGGACCTGATCTGCCCGCTCACCGATGTGCAACGCTCGGAATACGCGCGCATCTGCTCCGAGGGACTCGCCCGCCTCGGGGACGACGTGGGGGCGGCGATCCGCGAAAAATCGTTCGGTTTCCTGGCCCTGCTCACGCGGCTGCGCCAGACCTGCTGCGACCCGGACATGCTTCCCTGGCTGCACGCTCCGTTGTCCGATTCGGGCAAGATCAACCTGCTGGTCGAGAAGCTGGCCGAGGTGATCGGCAGCGGCCACAAGGTCGTCATCTTCTCGCAGTTTGTGCTCCTCCTGGGCCGGGTCCGCGCCGCGCTGGCGCAGAATTTCCCGGACCTGCCGCGCTTCGAGCTCACCGGCATGACCCTGGACCGTCAGAAACCCGTGCAGGAATTCCAGAACTCCGCGGGCGCGGCGGCGATGCTGGTCTCCCTCAAGGCGGCCGGCACCGGCATCACCCTCCACAAGGCCGATTACGTGTTCCTCCTGGATCCGTGGTGGAACCCGGCGGTCGAGGCGCAGGCGGTCGACAGGGTCCACCGCATCGGCCAGACGGCCACGGTGTTCGTGTACCGCATGGTGACGGCGGGGACGGTCGAAGAGCGCATCCAGGCGCTCAAGGCGGCGAAGAAAGACCTCTTCGACAAACTCGTCGACGGGATCGGAGGGGATTTCGATCTCAGCCGCCACTTCACCTCGCTGCGCAGCCTGGTACAGCTTACCGCCGAGATCGAGCAACCGGATCCGGCCATTTAGCCTAACCCGCGGCGGGAGGGGCAGGCATCTTGCTTTTCTCGTAAAAGATCCGCACCCCGGGCTTTTCCTCCGGCAGGAGCTGCTGGGCGCGCTTGAGAGCGTTGCGGGTGGCCACGGTCGGGTTCTGCTCGGCCGGAAACAGGTTCTCGGCGCCGATCTGGTCGAGGAGTCCGCTGTTGGTCAGAACCTTGGTGACATCGGGATTGCTCCCGCTGATCAGCAGGTGGCGCCCGGTCTTGCGCAGGTAGTCGTTGAAGTTCTCCATCGCCATGACCGTGGAGGCGTCGAGATGCCGCGCGTTTTTCATCCGCAGGATGAAGATGCGGATGTTCTGGTCCTCGGCGAGGCGCCGCACCTGTTCCTGGAAGATCTCGGCCGCCCCGAAGAACAGCTCCCCCTCGACGTGGATGATCGAAATCTGCGGATGTGGCCGCTTGGACGGGTCGGTCAGCTCGGCGAGGTTGCCGGTCTCGTTGAT